>CANRDA010000039.1 GCA_947629285.1 uncultured Bacilli bacterium | reverse complement strand
CTGGAGTTTGTGGCTGCGGATTAGTAGGCTCTGGTGTTGGTTGAGGAGATTGTGGATTAGATTCTGGTGTTGAAGGTTTTACAGTATCATAATCAGTAGGTTCTGTTGTTGGTTGTGATGTCTCAGGTTCTGTTGTTTCAAATATTGTATCTTCTTTTGGTGGATTAGGATTTGTTGATAAGGTTTGTTTTATTTCTTCTAAATCTTCCTTTTCCATTGGAGTACCTTTTGAAATTACTATTCCCCAAACTGTACCATCACCAATCCATCCATAATAGTCTTTATCAGCATAAGCATTTTTTCCTACTTCTTCTTTTTCAATAACTTTATCTAATCCTTCATCATATTCATAATTAGGTGGGATTGCTCCATTACCTTCTTCTATAACTTCTTTAGTATTTCCATCAACAATTTCATAGTCTATTTCTTTTTCATAAACTTGACCATCATCTGGATTTACATATGTATTATCAGTAGTTTCAATTTGAACTTCTCCTACTTGCTCTGAATTGTTTAAAGCTTCTTCATTAACATAAAGTTCATTATTACTTTCTACAATGTTATCTGTGTTTATATTTCCTGATACTACTTCTCCAAATTCAACTTTAGGTACTTCAACAGGAATTTCTAATTCGTCTCCTAAATCATTAACACTAACTAAATTCACTACATCTTTTTCAGTTTTTAATGTTGTATTTTCATCAGTATCTATTGTTTTTTCAACGTTTTTATCATCTGTTTTTCCTTTAGATTTATCATGCTTTCTAAATGATAATCCAGTAACAATTCCAGCGAGTGCAAGCGCTAATGCGACTACTGTGGTAATGATTTTATTTCTTTTTTTCTTGGAATCTTTCTTAGAAAGTATTGCATTTCCCCTATTATTAGTTTTATTTTGAAAATCAGCCTCTAACATTTCATCTAATGTCTTTTTCATAATATAACCCTCTTCCTTCTTTGAAAAGTTTCAACATTTCAAATATCGACGTATATACTAACATATTTATTCTCTTTTGTCAAATAAAAAAGTAATATTTAATCAATATCACTTTTATAATCACAACTACTACATTTAATTATATTCTTCTTTTCAGTTAACATACTACCACATTCAGGGCATTTTTTACCTATAGGTTTATCCCAATATGCTTCTTTACACTTAGGATAGTTATTACATCCATAGAATATTTTACCTCTTTTACTTCTTTTTTCAACTATTTTACCATCGCATTTTGGACAGTCACAAATAACTGTTACTTCTTTTTTCTCCTGTTTTATGTATTTACACTTAGGATAATTACTACAAGCAGTAAACTCTCCATATTTACCTTTTCTAATAACTAGTGGACTACCACACTCTGGACAATCCTCACCAGTTTTTTCTGCTTCTTTTTTAGGCATAGCCTCAAATGCGTTTTTAACACTCGGTTCAAACTCATCATAAAACTCTCTTAATACTTTTACGTAATCTATATTACCATCTGCAATTTTATCTAAGTCATTTTCCATATTTGCAGTATATTCTACATTTATTAAATGACTAAAGAACTCTTGTAATTTATCAGTTATTTCAAATCCAGTTTTAGTAGGAACAAATTTCTTTTCAACTATATTTGCATATCCTCTTTTTTTAATTATATCCATAGTAGTTGCATAAGTACTTGGTCTACCTATACCCAACTCTTCCATCTCTTTTATAAGTTTAGCCTCTGTATAACGAGCAGGAGGGTTAGTGAAGTGTTGTTCCTTTGTAATATCTGTTGATACTAATACATCAGATTTATAATTCTCAAGTGGAGGAAGTATAGTATCTTTAGTATCTTCATAATCTTTATATACTTTTAAATATCCATCAAAATCAATTATCTGTCCAGTTGCTTTAAACTGATAATTACTATTATCAAGTACTACTGTCGTATTTATTGTAGTGGCACTTTTCATAAGTGAAGCAAGAGCCCTAAAATAAATCATCTTATATAGTTTATACTCATCGTTAGTTAAAAATGGTTTAACATCACTTGGAGTTCTATTTATACTTGTTGGACGAATACCTTCGTGAGCATCTTGTACATTTTCAGTTTTCTTAGATACTTTAACACTTCCAATATACTCTTTACCATATTTAGCCTCTATATATTTATAAGTATCACTTATAAATTCATTTGAAAGTCTAATAGAATCTGTACGCATATAAGTAATTAAACCTACAGTCTCACTTTCAAGTTCTATTCCTTCATATAGTTTTTGAGCTATTTGCATAGTCTTTCTAGCATTAAAGCCTAATTTATTTGATGCGTCTTGCTGCATCGTACTTGTCGTATATGGAGGTTTAGATTGCTTTTGTTTAGTCTTTTTATCTACACTTTCTATTTTAAAAGCGTTACTTAAGTTGTTTAATACTTCATTCGCTTCTATTTCGTTATGTATTTTAAAATCTTTATGGTTATAGTTAAATAAACTAGCAGTAAATTCAGGGAATATAGCATCTATCGTCCAGTATTCTTCTGGTTTAAATGCCATAATTTCTCTTTCTCTATCTACTATTAGTTTTAAAGCAACACTTTGAACACGTCCAGCAGATGAACCATCTGTTTTAGATTGTATCAACCTAGATAATCTAAAACCTATTATTCTATCTAATATTCTTCTAGTTTCCTGACTATTTACTAAGTTTTTATCTATTTTTCTTGAGTGTTTAAATGCCTCAACTACTGCATTTTTAGTAATCTCGTTAAATACTACTCTATCATAGTCTTTATCAGTTAATCCAAGTACTTTTTGTAAGTGCCAACTAATCGCTTCTCCCTCTCGGTCAGGGTCTGTTGCAAGATATACATGATCTACTTTCTTAGATTCTTTTTTAAGTTCATCTATAACACTCTTTTTACCTTTCATAGTTATATAATCAGGCTTAAAATCATTTTCTATATCTACTCCAAGACCATATTTACCCTTTGTAGATAAATCTCTTACATGTCCCTTGCTAGATAATACCTTATAATCACTACCTAAATATTTTTCTATAGGCTTTGTTTTACTTGGTGATTCCACTATAACTAAATTCTTAGACATATGTGCCTCCATTTCTATTAATATTTTATACACTATAAAGTTATTTTTGTCAACTGTAAATATGAATAAAAGTTGTATATAAAAATTACTGCATAATAAAAAATACAGTTTTTAAAAAACTGTAAAAATATTATATATATGTATTAATATTATTTTTTATAATTTGTTTTACTTTATTTATATCATATACATCTACACAAAACTTACTTCCTGTAAAATCTGTACCTTCAATATCTACACCATCTATACTACCAATTATATCTACGTCACTTAGTTTTGCATTACGCAAAGACTTTTCAAATACTGTTTGAGGGTTTAGTTTTGCTCCTGTACTTCCTTTAAAATCTATTCCTCTAACATCTACATCATTGAAACTTCCTATTATTTCCACATCGCTTAGTTTTGCATTACGCAAATTTTTATTAAGTACTGTTTGGGGATTTAGTTTTGCACCTTTGCTTCCCGTAAAATCTGTACTCATTACAAATACATCGTCTAAGCTACCTGTTATTTCTACATCACTTAGTTTTGTACTATATAAACTCTTATCATATACTGTTTGAGGATTTAATTTTGCTCCTGTACTTCCTTTAAAGTCTGCACCCATAACAAAAGCATTGTCTAAGCTACCTGTTATTTCTACATCGAATAATTTTGTATCACATAAATTTTTTTTATATACTGTTTGGGGATTTAATTTCGCTCCAATACTTCCTTTAAAATTTGTTCCTCTAACACATACCCCATCAAGACTATCTATTATTTCTACATCACATAATCTAGAATTATATAAATTTTTTTTATATATTATTTGGGGATTTAATTTTACTCCAATACTCCCTGTAAAGTCTGTTTCTCTAACATCTACATCATCGAAACTTCCTATTATTTCTACACCATACAATTTTGAATTATTTAAACTTTTATCAAATACTGTTTGGGGATTTATCTTTACGCCACTTAAACCGTCGAAATTGTGATTACAAACTTTTACATCATTGAATGAAACATTACTAAAATTTATTTTTTTATATATTTCTTCCCAATTGTCTCTAAAACTATAATAATTTTCTTTATTCGAAAATAAAATACTTTTAAGTAATGTTGGGCTTAATTTTTCAAACAATATTTTTTTTCTACTCTTAATATTAATCATTTCTCCATAAAAATAGTTTGCTAACTCTTCAATGAATTTATCACTATATATCTTTTCCATAAAACCTCCTATATCGGTTATTATTTTAACACCTGATAGTTTTTATGTCAACAATTGGTATTTATGAATAAAAGTTATTTCATTAAAGAACCTTTCTCGCATCTATTTCCAAAAGAATCTATAAGTTTACCATCTTTAATTACTCTAACTACTTCACAGTTGTTAGAACACCCTTTGCACTCATATCCTTTTGTTTCAAAGTTAATATTATCTATATTTAAATTAAACTCTCTATCACTTGGAGTTTTACTAGAAAGAATTGCAGCTCCAATCGCACCCATTAAATGACTATTATTATCTACTATTACATTAGTATTTAAAACTTCATTAAAATATTTAACTACTCCAACATTTTTACTTACTCCACCTTGAAATACAATAGGTTCTCTTAACTTCTTACCTTTACCAACATTATTTAAATAATTAAGTACTACACTTTTACAAAGTCCAGCTACTATATCTTCTTTTTTATAGCCTAGTTGTGCTTTATGGATAAGGTCTGATTCTGCAAATACAGTACATCTAGCAGCAATTTTAACTGGGCTTTTACTCTTTAAAGCGAGCACTCCAAAGTCATTTATATCTACACCTATTCTCTTAGACTGACTAGATAAAAATGCTCCTGTACCTGCCGCACATAAAGTATTCATTGCATAATCAGTTATAATACCATTATTAAGTAAAATTATCTTAGAATCTTGCCCACCTATTTCAATTATTGTTTTCGCATCAGGATAGTAATTCAAAGTTCCATAAGCATGGCATATTATTTCATTTTTAACTACATTAGCTCCAAGCATAAGTCCAATTAACTTTCTCGCACTTCCAGTAGTTCCTATTCCAGATAATATATAACCTTCTGGTATAGTTAAAGTACTAATCAACTTTTTAACTGCATCTATGGGACTTGCCATAGTCCATATATAATTAGATGATAATATGTTGTTATAAGAATCTATTATAACTCCTTTAGTTGAAATAGACCCTATATCTACTCCAAGATAACACTTATTCATGTCTTTTCCTCATTTCAATCATATCGTAAAAAGCCTCTAATCTAGTTTCAAATCCAACACTAGATGTATTCGCATCCATACTAAGAAATAATACAGGCATATTATTTTCTTCACACATTTTATTAATTATTCCCATACTACCTATTTCTGGTGTACAAAAACTAGACTTAATATGTATTATTCCATCATACTTATTATCTATTAAATACTTTGTATAATAAATATTATCCATCGCATCCGCACCCATCTTATACTTAATATTCTTTAATTTTTTTAAATATTTATTACTTTTCTTTCCCTTTTCAAATAATAAATAAGTAACATTAGTAAATCTTTTAACCTCTACATTAAAACTTTCTAAAATAGATTCTATATTGTTATTAGCAAAAGGTTCCATAAGAGTGTATAACTCTCCAATTACACCTATTTTTATATTATCTTTAGGTTTATTAATCTTAATGCTTTTTATTCTTCTTTTATACTTAATATAGTTATATTTAAGTCCTATAAATGTCTTAACTTTACTAAAAGAAGATAACATATTATTAAATTCATCTTCTAAATTAGAGGTACTATAACCTGCATTTTGTCTTATATAGTCTTCCATTTTATCCATATACTTAACCATTTTAATAGTTATACCTAGATAATATAAAGATTTAATTACATTTAATTTAGGATTAATAGTTTTTAATATTTTATATATTTTTTTTAAATCAGTATGTCCCATACTAACTAAATTATAATATTCAAATTTATATCCTAAATCAGTTAATATTTTTTGTTGTAATTCATAGTAATATCCATACCTACAACCTCCACCCATCTGAATTAATGTATTCGCACCCATTTCTAAGCACTCTATATATGTACCTAGTGTATATTTAAAAGGCGTACACAAAGTATCCGGACTATTCTTACTACCAAGTTCTATTGTCTTACTAGTAATACTTGGAGAATCTAATATCCTAGAGTTACTTATCTTAGAAAATAAAAACTTAGCTGGTACATGATAGTTACCCATTAATGGAAAAGCAATTACACGTTCCATATTATCACCAATTAATTATATGATAAAAAAAAATAAGTATTAAAACTTATTTTAATCTGTATTACGTAGTTTGAGAAAGAACTACTCGCTAAGTACACCTCCACCTGCATTACCTCCATTTCCATGTCCTCCACCTTGTTCTGAGTCTTGTGAATCACTTTCATCACAATAAGTTACAGTTTCATTTGTTATCTTTCCATTTTTATCAAATGTTATTGTTCCACTACATGGTTTTGTTCCACTTACTTCTACTAGTAAATCTTTATCTCCACAAAGTAAGTTTCCATCTTCTTGTATAGTACATTCACTTGGATCAAATTCTTCTGTTAGATTCTTTCTTGCTATAGCATCTTTTACTGCATCTAAATATAACTCTTTAGTCCTTTCATTTGATTCATCTTTTGCATTACCTATTATATTTAATATAATGGGTGTAGCTATTAATGCGATTATTGCTAGTATTACTATTACCGCTAATAATTCTATAAGTGTAAAACCTTTTTTCATATATTTCCTCCTTATTTACTGTCCTACTTTTTTATTCTCTCATAACTGTCCTCCATCTGTCAAGTGGAACGTTTGTTTGCAGGATGGTATAAATTTGCAAATTAATTTAACTTAATTATTTGTAAATTATTTTTAGAATTTGAAATTAAAAATAGTAAAATTCTCATTTACTATTTTATTTATCATATTGCTTGTTCCAAATTCATTGTACTTAGAGCAAGCACGACCTCTGCAAGCATTACTCTTACGTAGTTGGGGCGAAAACAACACGGAATGAAGTGCTGGAATAACTATCGCCATTTCCGTAGTAAAAGCTGAACACGCCCGCACTGACCATCTCACTATAAAAGCCTCCACGTCTGAACCACGAATCGTTAGTAGAAACAAAGTAAGCGAAATCCCCATACCAGCCGTCTATCTCTCCTAAGGCATGCCCTGTATATGCGACATTATCTTCATCTATATCTGTATACGCATCAAAATATTTTGAATCAGGTTGACTTGCGAATTTTGCGTAATCTGTACTTGATGTTGAACCCCATGGTCTATTTCCATATGCTGTAGTAAGATATCCCATTACATATTCATATGCTCCACCACTCATGTCATATATTCCGTATATATTTCCTGTTGTACTTGCTCCTGTTCCTTTGGTTATTTCTCTTATTTCTGTTTTATTATTTGCATTATATTCTAATAAATATCCATCATATGTATAATATCCATTCGCATTATATGTAGTTGTCGAAGATTGGTCTTTATATGTTCCATTTATTGGTGTACTTCCCCCTACATTACCTCCACTTCGTCCTGTATATTTATCAATTGAATTATTTATATATACTTCTTTTTCTGTACCAGTATAGTCATCATTTCCATATTTTCCATACTTAGATTGTGTAAGGTATGCCACTGCTCCCCATTCACTATTCTTCATCATATGACTATCTGTTTTTGTTGAATCTAATTTAAATGCATTTCCTTTTCTTGTCATTGACCTAGATGCATAAAAGAATTTTGATACTGGATTACTTCTAAGAGAAACTACATTTGGTAATATTCTTAAGTTATCTGCATCAGCACATGCTTCATCTATACAAGTTAATGATTGTGTTCCACTTGCTATATGACTCGTCTCAAACTTTCCTACCCATATTCCACTTAATTGTTTTTTATCAAACGTAAAGGTTGAATGCACTGTATATCCTTCTGTTGATTCTATTGTATCTTTAGCTATAAAATTTATTTCTATTTCTCCTGGGCTTGTTGATGTTCCATTTTTTCCATATGTTCCATCTATTTTATATTCATATCTTGGTATCCATACAAACATAGCTAATACATCTTTTTCTAGGTCTAGTGTATCTTCTAATGTCTTATTTTTTCCTATGTCACTTAATATTACTGCGTTTGCCCACTCTTGATTATTATAGTCATACCATTTTTTACTTGTATCTGCTATCTCCCAGTGGTCCTCATTATATATTACTGGTGTTAACGAATCCATTAATTCTGGTATACTTGCTCCACTATTATCTTTATATGGAATATAATTTGTACATTCATCCATATTCTTTAATTCATAATTAAATCCATTTCTATATTTTACTTGTACCCCTTTTGTATCTGTTATATCTTCATTACTATTATAAAGTTTTACTGGAGACTGTAAATATCCTTTTGATACTAATTCATTTATTGATACACAATATCCATATCCCTCTGTTTTTTCAAATTGTGATGAATTATTTGATACATATAAATTTATCGCACTATATATCATTGTATCCATTGTTTCATCTACATCTGTTTGTTTATTTCTTACTATATCTGTTATTTTTGGAAATACTAATAATACTAATATTGATAACATTACTATTACTGCTAAGAGCTCTATAAGTGTAAA
>CANRDA010000038.1 GCA_947629285.1 uncultured Bacilli bacterium | reverse complement strand
GCAAAAGATATTATAAATTATTCTCATGTCTTTTTCAATATTTAGGTGTTGCACTTCAAGCAAAAATTTTCCAAAATAATTAATTTGACAATATGATAAAAAAATGTTAAAATACGTGGTATATTTTGTGGAGGGGATAATATGGAAGAAAGAATATTAGAAATAATGAAACCTTTTTATGATAAACAAGGGGAAATGACTAGTACAGAAAATGGAGAAACAATAGGAGAATTAAAAAGTAGATTAGAGTCATTAGAAAAGCAAAAAGAAGCTGAAATAGAAGAATATATAAATAATGCAGTAAATGATAGAATGGATAGTTATGCAAATGGAAATATGTATATAAATCCTGGATATGTAAATAGGATAAGAAGAGATTTAGAAGCATCATATAAAGAAAGAGAAGATGAACTAAAAAGAGAAATAGAAAAAACAAAAAGCTTTAATCATAGAGAAAAAGTATATATGGAATTATTAGATGTATCTACTAAAGTAAGACAAAATTTATATAAAGAACAAAAAAGGTTAGAAACAGAGTTAATTAAAGCAGAGATTGCATATTCAGAAGCAAAAATTGAGGTATTAAAATTAGAGTTAGTATTAAATAATTCTGCATATAGTAAAGATAATATGGAAAAATATCATCAATTAAGAGAAAATAGGGTTCAAGCACAAGCAAGAATACAACAAATAAAAGATGCTCAAGATAAGATTCGTGAATGCATGGAAATAACAACTAATATAAAAGCTCCAAGATTTAACGATGATATAGAAGAAATAAATGAAATTAAAGTTACTCAAAATAATGAAGAAGAGAAACCTTTAGATATATCAAAACCTGAAAAAGATATAGATATAGATGTTTCAGAATTACAGAAACCAGCTAATGTATCATTGTTTGATGAAAATAATAATAGTATAGAAAATAAATCTATAAATGATGAATCTGTAAGTGATACAGATATAACTATAGAAACAGTTGAAAATAAAGGCGTTCAAGATATTGATAATGAAGAAACTGAAACAAATAACGAAGTAAATATAGAAAATTCAAATGATAGAATAGATATTGATGATTCATACGTTCCTGATTATACTGTTACAAGAAATGGTAAATTTTCTGTTAATACAACTGATGATTTATATAAATTCCTTTATCAACAAGTAATGGATGAAATTGACGATTTAAAAACTGTTAAATTGAGTCCAAGTCAAGGTGATTTAGGATTATATGGTAGCTATGTAAGTGTTAAAGATAATAATATTTCAGATTATAGAGAAGTGGGAACAATTGATTTAAGTGATAAGGAAGAGTTATTACAATTACCAAACGGTGAATATGTAAATTCAAGAGATTTAGATATTGCATTTAATAATTATAGAAATAAAAATAAAGGAACTTTATATGAAGTAAAAGAGACTAATAAAAAGTATAAACTTTCATTTAGTGCAGTAAAGAAATTTAGAGAAGCTTTAAAGAAATGTTCAACATTAAAATTATCAAAGAATGAAACAAATGGCTATGAAATGCATGGAAAGACTAGTGGAGAAGGTGCAATGTATCAAAAAATAGGTGATATAAATAATTCAGAAATGACTGAAGGATTCTACCTATTAAAAAATGATGTAGTAAAAGCAATAAAGAATGTATTTGCTCCTACAAAGCTAGAATGGTTAAGAAATCTTTCTAATAGATTAAAAGCAACTTCTGAAAATAAAGATGATATAAGTAGAAGAGTAAGAGGACTATAATATAAAGTCCTTTCTTCAATTATATTAGATTAATTAATGTAAACAGGTATAAAAACATACTTGTTTTTTCTTAATATTGATATAAATTTATATAAAATGTGCTATAATAGTATACATCGGTGATAAAAATGGAAGAATTAAAGTTTATTGATAAAATAAATTATAATATGTATATTAAACTTGATAGTGATGGATATATACACATAGGAGATTATAGTGAAGGGAAATTTTCAACTAAACATACAAATGGTGTTTGTGGATATATAAATGAATATGGATATGAAACATTTCTTTTTGAATACGATATGGTTAGTGATTTTCACAATGGTCGTGCTTTAGTTCAAAATAAAAATGGATTTTATGGATATATAGATAAATATTATAACGAAGTAATTCCATGTAAATATCTTTACGGTTCTAAATATCATTATGGATATGCTATAGTAAAAAAAAATAATAAAACTATCGTTATAGATGTAAACGGTAAAACAGTAAAAGAATTAGATGGTAATACAAATTTTTCAAATTCAGTCTCAGCATTATATGAAAATAATATTTTACCAAAAGAAGTATGCATAAAAAAGAATAAAGATATAAAAATAAAGGAATATATAATTCCTGATTCAGGTGTAAAACAATACTCATATTATTCTTCAAACGGAGATAGAATAATTGAGTTAAATAGTTTAGAAAATAGAAACTTTAGTGGAAATTTTGTAGTTATTAAAGTAGGTAATGATGATTATAAAATTTTTAATAAGAAAGGTAAAATATTAAAGCTTCATTCATGTATAGCTTATAATATTATTAAAGATAAAAAAGTTTTAAACAATCTTAAATATAAAATATCTTGTATAGAAAATGATGGATATATTTCTACAGTTTCTTTTAAAGGGCAAGATTATTCTATAATTGCTCAAAATATTGAAGATTTAAATAGAAAAAAAATTGAATTAATAAATTTTCTAAAATCTTGTAAAAATAATGTCGTTTTAAAATAATATGAAAATTAAGTGATTGATTTTATGTCAATCACTTAATTTCTATATCTTATATTTTCATTTGAAACATTAAATATTATTCCTGCCATTATCATATAACTAAGTAAGCTAGACCCACCATAACTTATAAATGGTAATGTAATACCGGTTATAGGCATAATACCTATAGTCATTCCTATATTTTGTAATTGTTGATATATAAGCATACCAATAATTCCACTTATTACATATTTATTAATATTACTAGGGCTTTCAATTGCTAATTTGATAAGTCTTAAATCAAAGAAAGTTAATAGTGATATAAGAATTATAGAACCAATAAATCCAAAATTATTAGAGAATACTGCAAATATAAAATCTGTTTGAGGTTCAGGGAAATATATTGGTGTATTATTTAATCCATATCCAATAATCCCACCACTACCTATTGCTGTTAATCCATTTTCAAGTTGATAACCACTACCACTTGACCAATCTAATAATCTATCAATTCTAAGAAAAAATGAAGAACCAAATATTTTAATAAATAAGTCATTATTGTAAAAATAAGTGATTAAAATAAATCCTATACTTATCCCAAATATTCCTAGTACTATTATAAACCATCTATATCTAATTCCACTTATTAATAACATTACAAATGTTATTAATAAATATATAAGTACGACACCTGTATCTGGCTCTAGGAATGTTAATATACTAGGGATTCCAACAACTATACAAACTTTAATTAAAAAAATAAATTCTTGTTTTAAAGTTTGTTGTGGATATTTTTCTTTAAAGTCATTAATCATACGTCCAAGTACAATAATTAATATTATTTTCATAAATTCACTAGGTTGTATATTACCAATTCCTGGTATTTTAAACCAACATTTAGCTTCATTAATGGACGCACCAAAAAAAAGTACCAGTATTAAAGATAAAATTCCTATAATATATAGTATCCATGCATTTTTAAATATAAATTTATTTCCTAAAATCATAATGAAATAAATGAGTAAAAAACCAACTAAATACCAAAGTCCTTGCTTGAGTGCTAAAGAGTTAGTATCTACAAGTAGTTTTTCCGCACTTCCAATAGTTATAATACTTATAATAGCAAACACTATAATACAGAAAACAATCCATATATCAACTTTATATTTAGAAATGTTTTTCATGTTCTCACCATTATTATCTTACACTTTTTTTAAGATTTATACAATAAAAAGTAGGATATTTCTTTTTTTTAAAATTTATTGTATAATTATATAGGTGATTAATGTGGATAGTTTTAGAATTGAATATATAATTATTATAATAGTATGCTTAATAATAGCTGTAGCTGTAGTACGTTCTAAGAAAAAAGATTTTAAATTAGAGGCTAATAAATTAATAATGCTTTTAGGTGGAAAAGATAATGTAATAGATTATGAATTTAATAAGTCTAGGTTTATTGTAAATTTAAAGGATGTATCTAAAGCTAATAAAGAAGGTATACAAAGGATGGGCGCACAAGGAATAGTAGAAATAGATAATCAACTTAAGATAATACTTGGGCAAAGTGCTAAACAAATAAAAAAATATATAAGCGAATTAAAGTGAAATTTCGTCACTTTTTTTCTTTTTTCGACAAGTTTCGACATAATTATTTGCTATTATAATAATGGTGATTTTATGAATTTATTTCAAATAGTTTTATTAGATGTAATTTTACTTATATTTCCAATATTAATTTACTTATTGTATTTGTCAACTAATAAAAATATGACAACGAAATCTAAAAGAATATATCTTGTTTTAGCGCTCGCATCTTCGTTTTTTTCTCTAAGCGTTTTTGGGGTAAATGAATTATCATATGTACAAATTTTAGTTTTAAATTCAATAGTTATATTTCTATATTTAGAAAATCGGTTTATAGTTGCTAATGTATTTTCTGCTTTAATATTAGTAGTATATAGTGGTTTCTTTAATAATATTTTATTTTTAGTTTTGATATATATACTTATAGCTATCTTATACTTAATAAAACGATTAAATAAAATAAATAATTTACTATTTATACAATTGTGTATTGCCTTTAGTAGTTTAGTGTTTGTCTTTTGGATTTATAAATTTAATAACGATTATTTTTATATAGAAAAAGTTATGAGTATTATAATAGCATATTTTTTTATAGTAAATATAATGTGTTTAATGTATGAAGTAGGGCAGAAAATATTACAAACTCATCTTACTTTTAAAGAATTACAACAAGAAAAACAGATTAGGTTATCTCTTTTTAAAATAACTCATGAAATAAAAAATCCAATCGCAGTGTGTAAAGGATATTTAGATATGTTAAATGTAAAAGATACTAGACAAGTAGAAAGGTATATACCAATTATTAAATCTGAAATAGAAAGATTACTTTCTTTACTTCAAGATTTCTTACTTATAAATAAAAATAATTTAGAGTTAGATGTAATGGATTTTAATATGTTAATTGAGGATACTATAAAAAAATTAGAACCTTTATTAAATGATAATAAAATTAATTTAAATTTAAATATAATAGATGATGAAATATTTATAAATGGAGATTATAACAAACTTAGTCAAGTTTTAATTAATATTATAAAGAATAGTATAGAAGCTATTCCAAAAGGAAAAAATGGTAAAATATTTATATCTACTAAACTAAAAGATAATAGTTATTATCTTACTGTTGAGGATAATGGAATTGGTATGACTAAAGATGTATTAAACAAAATGAAAGACCCATTCTTTACAACGAAAAAAAGAGGTTCAGGTTTAGGTGTTTCATTAATATATGAGATAGTAGAAGCACACAGTGGGAAGATAGAATATGAATCTGAATATGGTAAAGGGACAAAAATTGTTATTCAAATTCCATTATATGAATAAAAAATGCTTGCATATTAATAAAAAATAGTGTATATTATTAATGTACTTATTTCTTGGTTGAGAAATTCTCCAATTTTCTACTAGGATATGAGCAAATATATATAAGGAGGAAATTATGGCTTTAACAAAAGATAAAAAACAAGAGTTAATTAAGAAGTTTGGAAAAGATGAAAACGATACAGGTTCTATCGAAGTACAAATTGCAATGTTGACAGAAGAGATTAATTCTTTGACTGAACACTTTAAAGAACACCCAAAAGATAATCATTCTAAACGTGGTTTACTTCGTAAAGTTGGTCAAAGAAAGTGCTTACTTAATTATTTAATTGAAAACGATGTTACTAGATATCGTAAGATAGTTAAAGAATTAGGATTAAGAAAATAATTATAAAAACGTAGACACTATTTTTAGTGTCTTTAATTTTAATAAAGGAGGACTTATGAAAAAAGTATTTGAATTAGATTTTAGAGGAAGAAAATTAGTAGTTGAAACAGGAGAGTTAGCTAAACAAGCAAGTGGTGCGGTACTAGTTAGATATGGAGATACAGTAGTACTATCTACAGTTGTTGTAAGTAAAACTGCAAATGTTTTATCTGACTTTTTCCCACTTATGGTTTTATATCAAGAAAAATTATATTCAGTAGGTAAAATACCAGGTGGATTTATAAAAAGAGAAGGAAGGCCTACAGATGCAGCAACATTAGCTGCACGTATGATTGATAGACCTATGAGACCAATGTTCCCTGAAGATTTTAAAAATGAAGTACAAATAGTAAATACAATACTTTCAGTAGACCCAGACAACTCACCAGAAATGGCTGCAATGTTTGGTTCATCTCTTGCAACAAGTATATCTAAAATACCATTTGATGGACCTATTGCGGGTGTTAAAGTAGGTAGAGTTGATGGTAAATTTATAATAAATCCAACAGTAGAGGAAAGTGATTTATCTGATATAGAATTAACTGTTGCAGGAACAATTGATGCGATAAATATGGTTGAGGCTGGCTCTAAAGAAGTATCTGAAGATGATATGTTAGAGGCACTCATGTTTGGACACGATGCAGTTAAAGAGTTATGTGAATTCCAAAAGAAAATAATAGATGAAGTAGGAGAAGAAAAAATGGAGTATGAGGTATTAGAGATATCTGATACTCTAAGAAGTGAAGTTAAAGAATATTGTAGTAAGAGACTTGATGAGGCTTTACGTATTAAAGATAAACTTACTAAGTATAACACAATAGATGAACTTAAAGAAGAAATAGTTTCTAAATATGAAAGTGAAAATAGTACATTAGAGGATGAAGAGTTAAATAAACTTTTAACGAGTGTTAAACTAGTATTTGGAGAACTAGAGTATGAACTATTTAGGTCAATAGTAGTTAAAGAACACTTAAGAGCAGATGGTAGAAAAATGACAGAAATAAGACCTATATCAACTGATATAGATTTACTACCTAGAACTCATGGTTCTGCACTATTTACTCGTGGTGAGACTCAAAGTTTGAGTGTCACTACATTAGGTGCGCTTGGAGAACACCAAATACTTGATGGACTTGATTTAGAGACTGAAAAAAGATTTATGCTACACTACAATTTCCCACAATTTAGTGTTGGTGAGACTGGTAGGTATGGCGCACCTGGTAGAAGAGAAATTGGACATGGTGCGTTAGGTGAAAGAGCTTTAGCTCAAGTAATACCTAGTGAAGAAGAATTCCCATATACTATTCGTGTAGTATCTGAAATACTAGAATCAAATGGTTCATCATCACAAGCAAGTATATGTGCTGGATGTATGAGTTTAATGGCTGCTGGTGTTCCAATTAAAGCTCCAGTTGCTGGAATTGCTATGGGTCTTATCACTTATGGTGATGATTATACAATTTTAACTGATATACAAGGTATGGAAGACCATTTAGGAGATATGGACTTTAAAGTAGCAGGAACTAGAAATGGTATATGTGCTCTTCAAATGGATATTAAAATAAAAGGTATAACAAAGAATATATTAAAAGAGGCTCTTGCTCAAGCAAAAGTTGCTCGTATGGAGATACTAGATAAGATAGAAGCACAAATCCCAACTCCTCGTAAAGAAGTTAGTAAATATGCTCCAAAGACTATGGTATTTAATATTGACCCATTAAAGATTAAGGATGTCATAGGTAGAGGTGGAGAGACTATTACTAAGATTATACTTGATGCAAGCGGTGTTACTGCAGTAAACGATGTAAATGCTGTTAAAGTTGATTTAGAGGACGATGGTAGAGTAGTTATATATCATACTGATAAAGATATAATAGAGAAGACTGCTAATATGATTAAAGATATAGTAAGAACTCCAGAAGAAGGTAAGATATATAATGCTAAAGTAGTTAAGATAATCGATTCAGGATGCTTTGTTGAAATTTGGCCTGGATGTGAAGGTATGGTACACATATCAGAACTTAATACAGATAGGGTAGATAAAGTAACTGATGTAGTTAAAGAAGGAGACGAAATCATAGTTAAATGCTTAGGCTATGATAAACGTGGAAGACTTAACTTTTCAAGAAAAGCTGCAATAAAATAAAAGAGAATTTTAGTTCTCTTTTAATTTTTCATAAATTTCTTTAGGGTCTTTTATGTTTTCAGGATACTTCTTTAATTCCATAGTTTTAATACCTTTATAGTATGGTTTTAAATGCATGTGATAGTGTTTTACCTCTTGAGCACTTCCATTATTTTGAAGTATTGATATTCCTGTGCATCCAAGCTTTTTTTCTAAACTTTTTTTAATTTCTTTAGATGCTATATTGATACTATTTAAAGTATCTAAATCTATATCATCTAAATCAGTAAAGTGTTTTTTAGGTATAATTAGAGTATGTCCATCACTATCAGGATTAATGTCTAAAAAAGCCATTACTTTATCATTTTCATAGAACTTATAACAGGGTATTTCTCCTTTAACCATTTTACAAAATATACAATCCATATATAATCACCAATATAATTTTATCAAATAAATGTTATTTTGTCACTAGAAAATTTTTTGCTATAAATCTTAAAAATAATTTATATAGAATTTTTAATAAATTTGAAAATTAATTTGACTTGTTATGAATAAAAGTATAAAATAATTTGCAAATTTATGAAAGGAAACGAGAGACAAAAAAAGAAAGAAGAAGTTAGTAGCTTCCTCTTCCGATATTACTTTGCCTCTCAAAAAGGCAATTATATGATATTACTTTATTCTCAAAAATGCAATACTAATTTTGAAAATATTTTAAATTATTACTATTCTGTTGACATTTACTCTTATTGTGAATGTCCTTTTTGCTTTAGTAATGATTTTACTAAATGGGGTAAATACCAAAGGGGCGTTTATTTTATCTCTAATGGCAAAATTGTCTTTAAGGTG
>CANRDA010000037.1 GCA_947629285.1 uncultured Bacilli bacterium | reverse complement strand
CCTATGGCTCAAACTCGTGAGCACATCTTATTATCACGTCAAGTTGGAGTACCTCGTATGGTTGTATTCTTAAATAAATGTGATATGGTTGACGATGCTGAGTTACTTGACTTAGTTGAAATGGAAGTTCGTGAATTATTAAGCGAATATGGTTATGATGGAGACAACACTCCAATAATTCGTGGTTCTGCACTTAAAGCTCTTGAAGGAGATCCTAAGTATGAAGAATCTATTATGGAATTAATGGATGCTGTTGATACTTGGATTGAAACTCCAGCTAGAGATACAGATAAACCATTCTTAATGCCAATTGAAGACGTTTTCACAATTACAGGACGTGGAACTGTTGTTACAGGACGTGTTGAAAGAGGACAATTAAAATTAAATGATGAAGTTGAAATAGTTGGACTTAAAGATACTAAGAAAACTGTTGTTACTGGTATCGAAATGTTCCGTAAATCACTTGATTATGCTGAATCAGGAGATAATGCAGGAGTTTTACTTCGTGGTATAGCTCGTGAAGATGTTGAACGTGGTCAAGTACTTGCTAAACCAGGTACAGTTACACCTCATACTAAGTTTAAAGCACAAGTTTATGTTTTAACTAAAGAAGAGGGTGGAAGACATACTCCATTCTTCTCAAATTATCGTCCACAATTCTATTTCAGAACTACAGATGTTACTGGTGTTATTGAATTACCAGAAGGTGTTGAAATGGTTATGCCTGGAGATAACGTAGAGATGACTGTTGAGTTAATCGCTCCAATTGCTATTGAAAATGGAACTAAGTTCTCAATCCGTGAAGGTGGTAGAACAGTTGGTTCTGGTTCAATTTCTGAAATTATTAAATAAAAAATAAGAGTTATAAAAGACTCTTTTTTTTAGACATATTTTAATAAAAAACTAGATTTAAAATTTAGAATTTGATAAAATAGTTGTTAGGTGGTAAAAATGAAGATGTCTGATGTAGATTTAAAGCGTGTCTCACCAATGATGAGACACTACATAGATGTAAAAAGTAAATATCCTGATGTAATAATATTTTATAGATTAGGCGATTTTTATGAAGTTTTCTTTGAAGATGCTGTTATTACTTCAAGAGAGTTAGAGCTAACTTTAACTGGTAGAAATGCAGGACTTGATGAAAAAGTTCCAATGTGCGGAGTTCCTTATCATGCTGTTGATATTTATATAGAAAAAATGGTAGAAAAAGGATATAAAATAGGTATATGTGACCAATTAGAAGACCCTAAAGATGCAAAGGGAATAGTAGAGCGTGGTATTACTCAAATAGTAAGTAAAGGTACTCTTATGAATCCAGATTCATTACAAGAAAATGAGTTTAACTATATCGGAAATATACTTGATTTCAACCATGTTTATGGTGTATGTTATACTGATATAACCACAGGGGTAATATATGTTACTTTATTAAATCATAATCCTAGTAATTTAGTAAGTGAAGTAATATCATTAGGATTAAAAGAAATTATAGTTACTTCTTCTTTTGATAAATCTATAACTAATATTTTAAAAAATCAATTTAAAACATCTATATCTATTTCAGATGAAATAGAAAAGTTAGAAGAATATGAATATATATCAAATGATATAGAGGATGAAAGATTAGTTAAGACAATTAATCATTTAATAACTTATATAAATAAAATAAAAATGACTAGTTTGAGTCATTTACAAAAGGCTATAGTAAAAATAAATACTAATTATTTAAAAATGGACATCCATACTAAAAGAAATTTAGAATTAACTGAAACATTAAGATTAAAACAAAGACAATATTCACTTATTTGGTTACTAGATAAAACTAAAACAGCGATGGGTTCTCGTATGCTTAAAAATTATATAGAAAATCCTTTAATAGATATCGATGAAATAAATAAAAGATATGATATAGTAGAAACTTTACTTGAAGAGTTTATATTAAAAGAGGATTTAAAAAATTTATTATATGAAGTATATGATTTAGAAAGATTAAGTGGTAGAATTGCTTTTGGGAATGCTAATGCTAGAGACTTACTACAGTTAAAATCTTCTTTAAAGGTATTGCCTGATATAAAAAATATACTTAATTCAATAAAATTTAAAGATATAGAAACTTTAGATGATTTATATAATTTACTTGATAAAGCTATATATGAAAATCCTCCTATGGGAATTAAAGAAGGATATTTAATAAAAGATGGTTATAATTCTGAGTTAGATGAACTTAAAAGTATTAGAACTAATGGAAAAGATTTTATAGCTAAATTTGAAATGGAAGAAAAAGAACGTACTGGTATTAAGACTTTAAAAGTTGGATATAATAAAGTATTTGGATATTATATAGAAGTTTCTAAAGGAATGATAAATTTAGTAAAAGATGAATATGGTTATGAAAGAAGACAGACATTAAGTAACTGTGAAAGATATATTAGTCCTATACTTAAAGAAAAAGAATCTATGATACTTAATGCAGAAGATAGAATAATTAACTTAGAATATGATATATTTGTTAGTATTAGAGATAAAGTTAAAGAATATATACCAAGATTACAGGAAATTGCTAAAGTAATAAGTGAGATAGATGTATTACAATCATTTTCTACTGTTGCTGAAGAAAATAATTATATAAGACCAACTCTTACAAATGAATCTATTGTAGATATAAAAGAAAATAGACATGCAGTAGTTGAAAAAGTCTTAAGTAGTGAGTATGTAAGTAATGATATATGTATGCCAAAAGGAGTAGATATACTTTTAATAACAGGACCTAATATGGCAGGTAAAAGCACCTATATGAGACAGTTGGCTATAACGGTTATAATGGCTCAAATAGGATGTTTTATACCAGCTAAAAGTGCGACATTAAAAGTATTTGATGCAATATATACTAGAATTGGTGCGAGTGATGACCTTGTTAGTGGTGAGTCTACATTTATGGTTGAAATGAATGAAGCAAACAATGCGATTTCTAATGCAACAAGTAATTCATTAATACTTTTTGATGAACTTGGACGTGGTACTGCTACATTTGATGGTATGGCACTTGCTCAATCAATAATCGAGTATATACACGACAATATAGGGTGCAAAATGATGTTTTCAACTCATTATCACGAACTTACAGATTTAGAAAATAATTTAAAACACTTAAAGAATGTTCATGTATCTGCACATGAAGAAAATGGCAATGTCACCTTTTTACACAAAATTAAAGATGGAAGTATTGATAAGAGTTATGGTATACATGTAGCAAAACTTGCTAATTTACCTGATGATTTAATTAAAAGAGCTAGTGATATATTAAGTGTATATGAGTCTAAAGAAAGAAAAAGAGATATTAAAATTCAAGAATCACTTCCATTAGACCTTGTTATGCCTAAAGAAGAATCAATAATTGAAAAAAAGATAAAAGAGATTGACCCAATAAATATTACTCCTATGGAAGCTTTGAATTATTTATATGAATTAAAGAAAGAAATTAAATAAGGTGATACAATGGAAGATTTATGGGCTTATGAAAAAGATTTATATAAAGATGGAATAAACTTGATAGGTGGAGTAGATGAAGTAGGAAGAGGTCCATTGATAGGGAATGTAGTTGCTGCTTGCTGTGTGCTTCCTAAAGACTTTAAACTTGATGGACTTACTGATTCAAAAAAGTTAAGTGAAAAAAAGAGAAATGAATACTATGATTATATAATAAATAATTGTATTGCATATGCAGTAGGTGAAGTGAGTCCAGAAGAAATAGATAAGATAAATATATATGAAGCTAGTCGTAAAGCTATGATGATAGCTATTAATAAAGTAAAAGAACAAATAAATTTAGAATATGTATTAACAGATGCAATGCCTTTGCCAGATTTAGATATTCCACATTTGCCTATAATAAAAGGGGATGCTAAAAGCATAAGTATTGCTGCTGCAAGTGTTATTGCTAAAGTAACTAGAGATAGAGAAATGTATGAATTAGATAACAAATATCCTTTATATGGTTTTAAATCGCATAAAGGTTATCCAACAAAGAAACATATAGAGGCTATAAATAAGTATGGTTTAATAGAAGGATATAGAAAAACATACGGACCTGTAGAAAATTTGTTGCACAAAAATTAATTTTGTGATAATATAATCAAGCATGGAGGTAATTATGAACGAAAAACTAGAAAATTTAAAACGAATAAAAATGGCTCATGCTAAGTTAACCAATGATTTAATGACTAAATATATTACTGAGAAAGATATATTTAATATAATTAATAAAGATGGGGGATTTAAACTTAAAGTTCCAAATAATGTTGATGAATATAAAAAACAATTATTAGTCGATATATATAATTGCCCATTTTTACTTTTAAATCAAACAAGTATAAGTATTAAATTAAAAAAAACAGTTCTTGAATTTATTAAATTTAGATATAATACTGAAATAGCAGAGTTAGATTATATGTATTCACAGGGATTGATTACAAAAAGTGAATATGTCGATGAAAAAGAAAATATAAAATTTAATTATTACAAAACTACCGATGAAGGAAAAGTATTATTAAAATATGGTAAAATTAAAAAAATAGATAAATTTAGGAACAAATAATAATTAGGATATTTTTATCCTTTTTTCAAATATGTACTACGAACATATGTTTTCTCTTAACAAAGGAGGGCAGTTATGAGAAAATAAAAAAGTAAACAAGGGAGGCATTTAGATGAGAAAAGGATTTACATTAATAGAACTTTTAGCAGTAATAGTAATATTAGCAATAATCGCACTTATAGCTACACCAATAATACTTAATATAATAACAGAGGCAAAGTTAGAATCATATAAAATAAGTTTAAACAATTTAGAAAGAGCAGGAGATATATACCATGTAGAGAATTCAGATACAATAACATTTACTTTAGATAAAGGTAAGTTAGTAAATGATAATGGAGATGTACTAGTATTTGATGGGGACTTAGGAGAAACATTAGGAATAAGAATAACTAAAAGTTGGAATATATATATATATATATATTATTATAAAGATGGCTTAGTTGGGACAAATATAATGTAACCACACACTATAAAGATATAATAATAAGAGAAGCAGATTAAAAAATCGTTAAAAGTCTTTATTTTTAAATAGAAATGTGTTATAATCTAGTTACTTGAAAAAACTGTGATGAAAGAGTAGTAATAAGTCTAATTATTCAAAGAGATGAAGTGGTTGGTGTAAACTTCAAATAAATTCTTATGAATTCACTTTCTAGTGTTATTAAAAGTAACCGTGTTGAAAACGTTATATTTCAAAGAGATAATACTATTATGAAGTAGGGTGGTACCGCGGATAGTTCGCCCCTACATTGTAATAGTTTTTTTGTAGGAGGAAAACATGAAAGAGAAAATTGATTTATTATGTAGTGAGATAGAAAGTAAGATAAACTCTGTTTCAACTAAAAAAGAATTAAATGATTTAAAAGTAGAATATCTAGGTAAAAAAGGTATAATTACAGAACTTCAAAGTGGTATTAAAGATGCATCTGACAAAAAGGAATATGGTAGTGAGGTTAATAGAGCAAGAACTACATTTAACGATAACTTCGATAAAAAGAGTGCTGAAATCGAATTAGAAGAGTTAAATAAAAAGTTAGAAAGCGAAAATATTGATATATCACTTCCTGCTTTAGATATTCCAGTAGGTTCGCCTAATATTTTAGAAAATATTATAGAAGAAGTAGAAGAAGTATTTATGTCTATGGGATATGATGTAGTAGATGGTCCTGAAATAGAAGAAGATAAATATAACTTTGAACTTTTAAACATACCTAAAGGACATCCTGCAAGAGACGCACAAGATACATTCTATATAGAAGATGAAAATATACTTCTTAGAAGTCAAACTTCTCCTGTACAAGCAAGAGAAATGCTTAAAGCTGGAGGAGATAAACCTATACGTATGATATGTCCTGGTAAAACATATAGAAGAGATGCAGATGATGCCACACATTCTCATCAATTTATGCAAATAGAAGGACTACTCGTAGATAAAAATATAAGCTTATCTGATTTAAAAGGTACTTTTGATGTTATTGCTAAAAAATTATTTGGAGAAAACTGTGAGACTAGATTTAGACCTAGTTACTATCAGTTTACAGAGCCTTCAGTAGAAACTGATATAAGTTGCTTTGTATGTAAAGGAAAAGGTTGTTCTCTATGTAAAAATACAGGTTGGATAACTGTTAGTGGTGCAGGTATGGTACACCCAAATGTACTTAAAAACTGTGGATATGACCCTAAAGTATGGAGTGGTTTTGCATTTGGATTTGGTGCTGAGAGACTTGCTATGTTAAAATATGGAATTAACGATATTAGAACATTTTATCAAACTGACTTAAGAGAGTCAAAAGCATTCGATAGAAGGGATGTGTAGTATGATTAGTTTAGAGTGGGTAAAAGATTATATAGATTTAACTGGTGAAGATTTAAAAGAACTTGCAGTAAAAATTACTAAAGCAGGTATAAATGTAGAGAGTGTTATTACAAAACACATAGATAACCTTGTAATAGGAGAGGTTAAAGAGTGCACTAAACATCCAAATAGTGACCATTTAAATATATGTAAAGTAGATATAGGAAGTACTATTACCCAAATAGTATGTGGTGCCTCTAATGTAAGAGAAGGTATAAAAGTAATAGTAGCTCTACCTGGATGTATTTTGCCTGGGAATAATGAAATAAAAGCAGGTAAAATTAGAGGAGAAGAGTCTAACGGAATGATATGTGCCTTATTTGAACTAGGTGCAGAAGAGAAGACTGATGAGAATTACGCTAAAGGAATTGAAGAAGTAAAAAGTGATTTAAAACCTGGAGATGACGCTAATATATATCTTGGATATGATGATAC
Source organism: uncultured Bacilli bacterium (assembly GCA_947629285.1). Lineage (GTDB taxonomy): Bacteria > Bacillota_I > Bacilli_A > RF39 > UBA660 > UMGS1613. The sequence continues at coordinate 2,157 of CANRDA010000037.1, read as the reverse complement.
ATTATATGAGTTAGATGTGCATAAACACCGCAACAATGATTGTTATTACCACATAGGTTTTGCCTATGAAATAGCATCTATCTTAAATAAAAAAGTAAAACTACCAGATAGTAGTTATAAAGTGATTAAAGATAATGTAAACGATTTTATAAAACTCACAGTAGATACACCTAAATGTCCATTTTATACTGCTAAAATGGTTAGAGATGTAACTATAAAAGAATCACCTGATTTTATTAAAAAAAGATTAATAAGTGCTGGAATGAGACCTATTAATAACGTTGTTGATATATCTAACTATGTTATGCTTGAATATGGACAACCACTTCACTTCTTCGATAAAGATAAACTAGGTGATAAAATACTAGTTAGAGATGCTAAAGATAATGAGGAGATTATTACTCTTGATGGAAATAAAAGAGTACTTAAAAAGTCTGATATAGTAATTACAGATGGAGTAAAACCTGTTTGTATTGCTGGAGTTATGGGTGGAGAAAATACTGATGTAGATGAAACCACTAAAAATATATTAATAGAAAGTGCTATATTTGATTCAGTAAGTATTCGTTATACTGCAGCTAGTCTAAACTTAAAAAGTGAAGCATCAATAAGATATGGTAAAGGATTAAACTACGAATATACATTAAAAGCAATAGACCGTGCATGTCACTTACTTGAAAAATATGCAGATGCTAAAATACTTAGTGGTATAGTAATGCATGATAAAGTTGATAAAACACCTAAAGTAGTTAGTTTTACGCCTTTAGATATTAATTCACTTTTAGGTATAACACTCACTAAAGAAGATGTTGAGACTGAACTTAATAGATTAGATTTTGAATATAAACTAGATAAAGATACATTTACAGTAACAATACCTAAAAGAAGACTTGATGTGGACCCTAATATTAATGATATAGCAGAAGAAATAGGCAGACTTTATGGGTACCACAACCTAGTATCTACGCTTCCTAAAGTAGAAACAAGAAGAGGTGTATATGTAGGAGATGTAAAGATAAGAAAACTAGTATCTAAAAGACTTAGAGCCTTAGGTTTAAATGAGACTAAGACTTATACATTAACTAGTAGTGAGATGTCATCTAAATTTAGATATGATAATAAAGAACAAGTAAAACTACCTAATCCTATGAGTATGGATAAAAGCGTTGTAAGAACAAGTATAATTCCATCATTAATAAATGTATACGAATATAATAAAGCTCGTAATGTAAATGATATATTACTATATGAAATAGCTAAGACATACGATAAAGATTATAATGAAGATATGAAAGTATCAATACTTATGGAAGGGAATTACATTACAAATAACTGGAATAATACAAAGATAAAGTGTGATTTTTATACTATTAAAGGAATAGTAGAAAATCTACTTAAGTATCTAGGATTTAACAATCGCTATACTTTTGAAAAAGATAGTATTCCTGACATGCACCCTGGAATTAGTGCAGTTATAAAAGTAGATAGAGAACTTATTGGAATTATAGGTCGAGTTCATCCAAGTTTAAAGAAGGATGATATATATGTATCTGAATTGTCACTTACAAAACTATATGAAAAACAAATAAAACCTATTAAATTTAAAGAGGCATCTAAATATCCAGATGTAAAAAGAGATTTAGCATTCTTAGTTAAAAAAGATATAACAGCAGAAAATATTATTAGTCAAATTAAAAAGTCTGGTGGAAGACTATTAACTGATGTAGAAGTATTTGATGTATATGAAGGTGAAAAAATTAAAGATGATTTAAAGTCTATCGCACTTTCACTAACATTCTCTGATAATACAAAAACATTAAGCGATGAAGAAGTTACAAAAGTATTTGAAAATATTATTAGTGATGTAGAGAGTAATTTGAATGCTAAACTAAGAAATGAATAAAGAGTATATTGAGTACTCTTTTTTGTTTAAAATCTTTACTTTTTATATATTTTATTTTATAATTATTATGATAGGAGGTAGTTAAATGTTAAAATTTATAAAGTATATTGTAGTATTAGTATTTATGAGTTTGTTTATTGTAAACGTTAAAGCTGCAACTAGTTGTGATGAATTTCCTGGTAAAGAATGCTTTGTATCTAGTTATGATGAAAAAATAGTAGATGGACTCGATGAGGGCACATATGGTTCTACAT
>CANRDA010000036.1 GCA_947629285.1 uncultured Bacilli bacterium | reverse complement strand
AGCAAAAGATATTATAAATTATTCTCATGTCTTTTTCAATATTTAGGTGTTGCACTTCAAGCAAAAATTTTCCATTTATAAATAAATTGACAAATTTATTTATATGTGCTATCATATAAAGCACTTAAGGGGGCGTTTTTATGTCAAAAATAAAACTTAATAAGAATTTTTCTAAAAGAGGAATTGCTTTAGTAATGACTGGATTTATGGTATCTAGTGGCTTTGTTGGATGTAAAAAGAATACTGAAAATAATGAAACAGAAAATTCTACTTTTGAAGAAATTGTAGAACCGGTTGATGATTATGCTGAAATAAAAGACATAGTATCAACTACAAATCAAAAAGTAGATGAATTATTGCCTGAGGTTAATGATGAAATATCACGTAATACATCAATTGTTCTTTTGCTTGAATTATTCACACAAAAGGATGAAAATGGCAAAATAAATGCAGATTTAATTTCTCAATTTAAATCAAAATTAGATGTTGATAATATGATTTCAGATTTTAATGCATATCTTGATTTAGTTCAAAAGAAAGCAATAGATGAAGGTAATTTAATTAAGGTTAGTTCTTCATTGCCAGATGAATTATCAAATGATAGAAAAATATTATCATCTATAGAATCAATAGTTAATAATATAATAAAGTATTCAAATGCATCAGATTCTACAAATTTATTATACGAATTTAACAAAATATATTCGTTAATAGTAGATGAAAAAAGTATAGAGGCAAATGGAATTAAATTTGAAATCAGGGACTTATCATTTCCAAGTAGAGCTGTTGCTAATAATTTAGCTGAAATAGCAGCCTATTATTCAAGAAATTATATAACTCAAGAACAATATGACAGAATTGATAAAAGAGCAAATGACCAAAACAATAAAGCTTATATAAAACAAGATGCTGAAATTTTAAATAATCAGATAATTGGAATATCAGAAACAGATGTAGTAGCTCTATTTAATAAAAAGTATGAAGGTGTAAAGGAATTATTATCTGGTAAAGTTAATCTAAGTGATGAAACAATTAAAAATTTAATAAACTATATAAATATTGAATATTTAAATTCCGATAGAGTTTCAACTAAAGATATGAACCAAATAATTGGTGAGTATGATGAAGATAAGGTAAATGATGTATTATTTGCAATAGATGCAATAAATACCTATAATTTAAAAAATAATAAAATTATTTCTTATTCATCATTTCTAGTAGATAACTACTTAAATACAGATACTGGTAAAACAGATAGTATAACGTTAGATTTTATACAAAATAATACACTTAGAATATTCAATTATGTGAATGATGATACTACTTATGATAAATTAAACGTTAATCCATATTTTAAAAACATAAAAAGCTTTATTAAATGGAATGATTTTACACATATAGTTAACGGTAAGCAATATGATATATTATATGCAGAAGTAAGTGATGGTGTTAAATTAATTTGTAATGAAACAATATTATATACATTAAACCAATTACCAAAAGTTGAAAATATGGATAATTATTTAGAAATATCTAATACTAACTTATCTGAATCTTTACAATATCTTCAAAATACTATTACAGGGGAATGTAAAAGAATTGATGGTTCAGAGTACACATTGACTAAATAAATAGTTTGCTAGTTTAAGATAAAAGGCGTGCTTTTTATCTTTTTTTCTTTAATAACGGATGTTGGTTTAAATATATAAATATTAATTAAAATGTGAAAATTTATTATTTTTCATATTTTTTTGTAAAAAAAAAGGAAATTACCAATTTAGTTAGTATAATATATATAGGAAGGTCACTAGGGAAGGAGCACATGAATAAATTTAAATATTATATTATTAAATATAAAAAAATACTAATTATAATTACAATACTATCTATTATACTTCTATTATTATTTTTGAATTTACCGATTGATAATAGTAATGAAGTAATAGAAATAGAACAAAGTAATGAAATAAATGAAAAAGCAGTTGATGAAGTAATATCGAATGAAACAAAAATGGTTAAAGTTGATATTAAAGGATATGTAAATAACCCAGGTGTTTTTGAACTTAGTAATGCATCACGTGTTATTGATGCGATTAATGCAGCAGGAGGTCTAAAAGAAGATGCAAATACTGACTATTTAAACTTAAGTAAGACATTACAAGACCAAATGGTAATTATTGTATATTCAAATAGTGAAATATCAAAGTTTAAAAAGTCGGATGAAAAAGTTATTTATATAGAAAAAGCGTGCAATTGTCCTGATAACGAAAATGATGCTTGTATATCAGAAGAGGATGTAGTTAATACTATCGGTAGAACTGAGGAAAATTCTACTACTAATAATGATAGTAAAACAAGTTCTAGTACTAATAAAAATCAACAGACTAACGCTATAGTATCGATAAACTCTGGAACTTTACAAGAACTTATGACATTAACTGGGATAGGTGAATCAAAGGCAAAGGCTATAATAGAGTATAGAGAAAAGAATAACGGTTTTAAAACACTTGAAGAACTTATGAATGTATCAGGAATAGGAGAAAAGACTTATTCAAAGATTAAAGACCGTATTAAACTCTAATACTTTTATTATAGTACTTATAAGTATTACTTTTATATGTATACTTTATAAAATAAATAATGTAGTAAGTAAATATACTATAGATGATAAAGAAATAATAGGTATAGTCACAGATATAAAAAAGGATGATAAAAAAACTACACTTACTATTAAAGCTCATGAAAATGTAGTTATATACTATTATAATGATGTAAGTGTTAATTTAGGTGATAAAGTAAAAGTAATAGGTACTTTAAAAGAGTTAAAAGGTAATACTAATTTTAATTTATTTAATTATAAAAATTATATGTTAAGTAAAAACACTCACTTTAGTATGAGTGCGGATAATATAATACTTTTAAAAAAGAATAGAAATATATTATATAAAATTAAATCATATTTAATAAAAAGAATAGAAAATATAGAAGGTTCTAATTATTTAAAAACATTTATATTAGGAGATAGTAGTCTAATTGATGATGATGTTAAAAGTTCATTTCAGACTAATGGAATAAGTCATTTGTTTTCTATAAGTGGTATGCATATCACACTACTATCTTCTATTCTTTTATATTTATTAAACAAAATAAAGAAAAGGGATATAAATTATATATTTGTAATAATATTTTTACTTTTTTATATGTTTTTAACTAATTTTAGTGCCTCAGTTATAAGAGCAACTTTACTTTTTATATTTTTATATATAAATAGAGTACTTAAATTAAAACTATCTACATTTAAAATACTTTTAATAGTAATGTGTTTAAATTTAATTATTAATCCTTATAATATATATAATTCTGGTTTTAAATTTAGTTATATTATATCTTTATATTTAGTATCGTTTAGTAAGATTATAAATAGATATAAAAACTATATATTAAAGACTTTAGTTACATCTTTGATATCATTTCTTGCTAGTATTCCAATTCTTATAAATAATTTTTTTAGTATAAATATCATGACTATATTAAATAACATAATATTTGTACCTTTAATATCTATTATAATATTTCCAATGTCATTAATTGTACTTATATTTTCTAAGTTAGATTTCATATATAAATTTTTAATAGATTGTTTAGAAAATATCTCACTATTTATAACTAATTTTAAAGTAGAAATAGTAATGTGTAAAGTAAATGTATTTATAATAGTTTTATATTATTTGATAATTATTTTTGTATTATATATGATTGTTAAAAAGAAATATAAATACATATTTTTAATAGTTATAGTGATATTTATTCATCATAATATAAATTATATTAAAAACAATCCATATGTTACATTTATAGATGTTGGACAGGGTGATAGTGCACTAATACATTTACCGTTTAATAAAGGTGATATTTTAATAGATACTGGTGGTAGGTATAACTATGATACATCTAAAGATATAATAAGTTATTTAAAAAGTGAAGGTATAACTAATATAGATTATTTAGTACTTACACATGGTGACTTTGACCACATGGGAAGTAGTATAAACTTAATTAATAACTTTAAAGTTAACAAAGTAATTCTTAACAAAGATGAGTATAATGATTTAGAAAATAATTTAATAGATACTTTAAATAAAAAGAAAATAAAATATTATAAAGGACTAGATAGTATAAATATTGGTAAATATAAGTTATCTTTTCTAAACACTGGATTTTATGATAATGAAAACGATAATAGCAATATTATATATACTAGTATTAATAATACTAAACTACTTTTTATGGGAGATGCAAGTAAGAGTGTAGAAAATAATTTGCTTTCAAAATACAATATACCTAGTATAGATATATTAAAAGTAGGACATCATGGGAGTGATACTAGTACTGGTGAATATTTTATAGATACTATTAATCCTAAAGTTTCTGTAATATCGGTTGGTCTTAATAATAGCTATGGACATCCTAAAAATGAAACATTAAATATGCTTAAAAATAGTAAAGTATATAGAACAGATTTAACTGGTAGTATAAAAGTCTTATTAAGAGGTAAATATAAGGTTAAAACATGTCGTTAACACAATTAAAACTTAAGAATATACTATTATAGAAAATATGAATATAATTTATGAATGTAAATATAATAATATTAGTGATAAGTAAATTTTTACTTAGCTACACCCAATCTTATCACAAGATAAGGTGTTTATATAGATTGAGAGCTTTTGCTCTCTTTTTTTTATAAACTAGGAAAGTGGTAAAAAACAAGTTAAACATAATTGTTAATACAAAATTAAATAAATTTAACAAATTTACTTTAAAAAATAATAAATTTAATATATAATTATATATGTACTAATATTTTGGAGGCTTTTATGGATATAGAATTTAATAATGTCAAAGAATTGTATGAAAGACTTAAACCAGCTTTAACTGCCAAAGTAACTGATTTGAGGCGAAATGATTTGGACTATATAAAGATAGAAGACATATGGAATTATTTAAAGGACACAAAATGGTCTAAAGCAAACAATTTACTTTTATATCAAATGGTTGATGACATATTAAATTTAGATGAAAAAGAAATTGATAATTATGTAAAAAATGAAATAAGAAAAAAGGTAATAAAACCTGATTTAGAAGAAATGAGATGATAATTATGTCAAAGAGAAAAAAAGAAAAAAAGAAAGGTATTACTTATATTATTATACTTTTAATATTTATACTTACATTGTCTTTGTATGGAATTTATTTAGATGTTAAAAATTTAAATTATGGATTAGATTTACAAGGGGGCTTTGAAGTATTATATCAAGTAGATAGTATAGATGGCTCTAAAGTTACTGATGAAATGGTAAAGGGTACTTATAGAGTTATTGATAAACGTATTAATTCACTTGGAGTTAGTGAACCTGAAATATCTATTGAAAGCAACAATATTAGAGTTACTATGGCAGGTATCGAATCTATTGAAGAGGCAAGAAAAACAATAAGTACAACTGCCGCACTTACATTTAGAACTATTGATGGAGAACTACTTATGGATAATAGTGTATTAAACAGTGGAAAAGCAAGTGTGGGATACGATGCTAATAAAGGGTACTTCATATCACTAAGTATAAAGGATAAAGAAGAATTCTTGAAGCAAACTAAAAAAGTAAGCGAAATGGAAAACAATCAAATAGTAATTTGGCTAGATTATGACGAAAGTATGAGTTTACAAAATATAGCGGGTACTACATATGGTTATTATACTAATACCAAAATACTAGATGATGAAGGAAATCCAATATTGGATGACAATGGGGAAGAAAAGGTTACATCAACATTCCATACTTGTGGAGATTTATCTAATTCTAATTGTTTATCAATTGCAACAGTTCCACAAGGATTTTCAAGTGATGTAATTATACAAGGAAAGTTTTCAAAAAATGAAGCTACTGAGTTAGTTGACCTAATTAATAGTGGTAGTATGCCAACTAAATTAACTGAAATATCTTCAAAAACAGTTTCTGCATCATTTGGAGAAAATTCTTTAGAAAAAACTTTTATTGCAGGTGTTGTAGGAATATCTTTGATAGCGTTACTATTGATAGTACTATATAAAGTTAGTGGATTTATTGCAAGCGTAAGCATACTTGCTTATACATTCTTAACTTTATTAATATTTAATTTAGTTGGAGGTAGGTTGTCGCTCCAAGGTATAGCCGCACTTGTAATTGGTATTGGTATGGCAGTAGATTCTGCTGTAATAAGTTTTACGCGTGTAAAAGAAGAATTAAAAAGAAAAGTAAGCTTAAAAACTGCCTATAAAGAAGGAAGCAAAGAATCATTTATGTCTATATTAGATGCGAATGTAACTACGCTTATTGCTGCTATTATTTTGTTTATTTTTGGAGAAAGCAGTGTTAAAGGATTTGCAACTATGCTTATAATAAGTATAATAGTAACATTTATAGTAATGGTATATTTAAATAGATATATATTAAAATTATTTGTAGATAGTGAAATATTTGAAAAACACACAAAATTATTTATAGGTTATAAAGATTCCAAAAAAGAATCTAAATTAGATTTTGTAAAACCTAGAAATGTTATATTTACTATAGTAATGTTAATAATAGTAATTGGTTCTATGTATACATATAGTGAGGGATTAAACCTTGGAATAGATTTTAAAGGTGGGTCTACAATAGAAATTAATTCTAACAATAAATTGTCAGTTGACGATATAAACAAAGATTTAGAAGAGCTTGAATATAAAGTAGGTAAAGTAGAGAAAATAGAAGATACAAGAGTTTATGTGACAATTGCAAATGTATTAGATAATTCTGAAACAAGTAAAGTAGAAAAATATTTCAACGATAAATATAATGCTACAACAAGTGTTGGTGCAATATCTAATGAAGTAAAAAAAGATTTAACAAAAAATGCAATAAAAGCTTTAATTTATGCTTGTATAGGTATGATTATTTATATAACAATAAGATTTAAATTTAGTTATGGTATAAGTGCAATAATCGCATTAATTCACGATAGTTTAATGGTACTTATTATATTTAGTTTACTTAAATTAGAAGTAAATAGTATGTTTATTGCAGCGATACTTTCAATAATTGGATATTCGATTAACAATACTATTGTAATATTTGATAGAATAAGAGAGAATAAAACAAAATTATATAAAGATAAAATAAAAAAAGAAGAGGAATTAAAGGAAGTTGTAAATGTAAGTTTAAGACAAACTGTAATAAGATGCTTAGTTACAACAATAACAACACTATTACCAGTATTAAGCCTAATATTACTTGGTTCATATGAAATACTTAATTTTAATATTGCATTGCTTATTGGTTTAGTGGTAGGAACTTTTTCAAGTTTATTTATATCAAGTCAAATATGGATGTTGTTCGAAAAAAGAAATATAGGACGTAATCCAAATAAGCATTGGTATGACGACGATAAAAAAGAAAAAGAAGAATTACAAATAAAAGGAATTAATTGCTGAAATTAAAAAAAGTAAGTTTTGATTCTAGGACTCTTATTGTTAAGTAGAGTGAGGTTAAAAGCCTTGCTCTAATTTAATGTCATATGTAAACATATGTTCCTCTTGACATAGGGAGGGACAGTTATGAGAAAATAAAAGAGTAATCGATAAAGGAGAAGTTTAGATGAAGAAAGGTTTTACACTTATAGAATTATTAGCAGTAATAGTAATACTAGCAATAATTGCATTAATTTCTACGCCCATTATATTAGGTATAATAGGAGACTCAAAAGAACAAACTATACTAGAAAGTGGAGAATTATATTTACGTGCAGTAAGTACTGCAATAACAGCCGAAAACTTATCAAAAGAATTTAATCCAACAACATGTGAAGTAAAAAAAGATGGTAATTTAAACTGTAATGGGGAAGAGTTAATAATAGAAACAAAAGGAGAAAGACCAAATAGTGGATATATAGAATTAGAAGAAGGAAGAATAGCATATGTAGAAGGACTATTATTTGGAGAATATAAATTAAAGACAAATGATAATAAAAAATTAGTAATATCAGAATCAAATGATGAATATTTAACAACAGTACCGAATAAACCAAATTTAATGAATGATGCATTAACGCCAGTTAAATATAATGGAACTAATTGGGTAATAACAAGTAGTAGTGACACAAGTTGGTATAACTATAGAAAACAAGAATGGGCAAATGCAGTAATACTTAAATCAGGTTTAGAAAAAAATATTGGAGACATTGTTTCAACAGAAGGTGATAATGTTGAAGTAATAGCCATGTTTGTATGGATACCAAGATATGAATATAAAATAGTGGGGAAATACGGCACGCATATGGATGGCACAACTGGTACGAAAACTAATCCAGGAACAATAGATATAAAATTTGTAGATGGTAGTAAAACAACATCAGAAGGAGACTATATATTACATTCTTCCTTTACATTTGGGGAAGAAGAACTTAGCGGGTTTTGGGTAGGGAAGTTTGAGACAACTGGTGATTCTACTAATCCTACTATATTACCTAGTATGACATCATTAAGAGATCAAAATTTGTATTCACAATTTGAAACATCAACAAGATTTAATAATTACATAGATAATAATGGAGATAGTCATATGATGAAGAATAGTGAATGGGGAGCAGTGGCATATCTTTCACAAAGTAAATATGGAAAGTATGCCTTCGATCAAACAGAAGTGTATATAAATAATTGTTCATTATTTATAACAGGAATTGCAGGTGATAGTCCACAAGCAGAGTCAACAGATGTATGTAAAAATACTTATTCAACAGAAATTGGTCAAAAAGCCTCAACAACAGGAAATATAACAGGAGTATATGATATGAGTGGAGGGTCATTTGATAGAGTAATGGGGTATTTATCTACAGCCTATTTAGCAGGAGAAGTAAATTGGGGAGCTACTTCAACCGGCGACAATGCAAAGTTCCCAAGTAAACCTGATTCAAAATACTTTGACGAATTTAAAGATATTGATAAATCGTCGGCTTGCAATGGAATCTGCTATGGTCAAGGATTAAGTGAAACAGAAAAATGGTATTCAGATAGATCTAACTTTGTATCTGAAGCATCCCCTTGGATTGTTAGAGGTGGCAGATATGATCATACTACAAGTGCGGGTATATTTTATAGTGGAAGTCATAGTGGGACTATAAATTTGGATTATGCATTTAGAGTAACTATATCATAGCAATATTTTATATATTATAACTATAAATTTATAACAAAGGGCATTAATTATATTAACTTACTCATAATAATATGATAGGAATTTATTATTGCCTTTTGTTTGTAAATAGTTAGATTTATGGAAACAATAAAAAAGGATTAAATAAAGTATTGACAAAAATAAAATTCTAATTTATAATTAGTACATAAGCCTTTTTAGGACAAAAAAGTTTTGATTGGGAGAAGTAATAATATAAACTAATTAGAGCGAGTTAGGTATGGTGGAAGCTAACAATTAAGCATATTATGAATAACACTCATGAACTGTTAACTTGAACAAAGTAGAGTTTTC
>CANRDA010000035.1 GCA_947629285.1 uncultured Bacilli bacterium | reverse complement strand
TAATATGGCAGTTAAAGTTGAAGCTTGCATTAATGCATGCACGCGTCTTGGACTACCTGAGGCACGTATTCCTCTTGCAAAAACTGTAATAGAGCTTGCATTATCTCCTAAATCTAATAGTGCGATTATGGCAATAGATGAAGCATTGAACGATATAAGAAAAGGAAATACAGGAAATGTACCTGAGCATATTAAAACAACATCTCCAAATTATAAGTATGCTCATAATTATAAAAACCATATAGTTAAACAACAATACTTACCTGATAATTTAAAAGGTAAAAGATATTATAATCCTCAAAATAATAAAAATGAAATAATCTTAAAAGAAGTAAATGATAGAATTAAAGAAATTATTGATTAATACTTGACTTATTTAATAACACTAGTAAGGACTAACCCAATTTGTTTGGATTAGTCCTTTTTTCAATTAAAAGCAGTAAATATTTACTGTTATAAACTAAGTATAAATAATTCTAAAGCAAGTTCTTTATCCTTTTCACCTGTCTTCATTCCTATATCTAAATCTGCTAATTCATTTAAGTATTTAAGTAATAATTTAGGATTGTATTTATGTCCTGCAGTTATCGATAGATGTACTGGATATTTATGTACTTTAAGTATTTCAGAAATATCCTCTTCTGTATATCCTTTTTTTACTAGTGTGCTTGCTTGATACATAAGTCTAAACTTACTTGCAAGTAATGCGACTATTTTTATTGGCTCTTCGTTTAACTTAAGTAGTTCCTTATAGGTTTTAATCGCACTACTCTTATTTTTATTTATTATATCATCTACAAATTTAAATATATCTATATTAATATTTTCTACTACTAAATCTTCTACATCTTTTAAAGTAATAGTTTTATCATCTATTTTATATATCTTTAGTTTTTCTACTTCTTGATATATAAGTTCTAGGTCATTACCTACTCTATTTATTAGTGCATCAACAACACCATAATCTATTTTATAATCATCAAACATAGAACTAACTATACTATTTATATTTTTTAAAGGATTAAATTCTTTTAAAGTTCCTTTATCTTTAATTAGTTTAACTATTTTTTTAGTACTATCTACTTTTTCATTGAGGTCTATAAATATAATAGTCGTATCTTTATTAGGATTATTGAGATAACTTTCTAAAAGTTCTACATCATCCATTTTTTTACTTTGTACTCTATTAAATATAAAAGCATTATCTACTATTATTAATTTATTAGATGAAAAAAGTGATATAGTCATAGCATCATCAAGTATTTCTTTTAAAGAATTTTCCTCTAAGTCATATCTTGATATATTTATCTCATCTATATTATTCTTATCTATTATATTTTTAATTTCCTTATCTATTAAAAACTTATCTAATCCATATAATAAATAATTCACTATATCACTTCCAATTATTTAATTTCTTCTAATTTTACACTTACAAGTTTACTAACACCAGATTCTTGCATAGTAATACCATATAGTACATCTACATATTCCATAGTCTTTTTCTTGTGTGTGATTACTATAAACTGTGTTTTTTCTTTTAATTTTCTTATGTATTTACCAAATGCATCGACATTTACTTCATCTAAGGCTGCCTCTACCTCATCTAGTATACAAAATGGTACAGGACGCGATTTAAGTATTGCAAAAAGTAAACTGATTGCTGTAAATGTCTTCTCTCCACCTGATAGTAAACTTATACTTTTTAAAGTTTTACCTGGAGGACATGCCTCTATTTCTATTCCAGTTTCAAGTATGTTATCTTTATCAGTTAATGAAAGTTTAGCAGTACCACCTTTAAATAATTCTTTAAATGTTGTAGAGAAGTTTTCTTCAATTACTTTAAAAGTACTTAAGAACTCTTGTTTCATAACGCTATCCATCTCATCAATTATCTCTAAAAGTGTAGTCTCAGCTTTAGATAAATCCTCTTCTTGATGTATTAAAAACTCATATCTAGTACTAACTCTTTCGTATTCTTCTTTAGCAAGTACATTTACAGGCCCTAATTCTTTAATCTTTCTTTTTAGGGAATTTACCTTATTTCTAGCAAGGTTTTCTTCCATATCAAGTTTATACATACTAACTGCATTTTCATATGTCATAGAATATGTCTCATTTAATGTATTAAGTAAATTATCTAGTTTTACATCTGCTCTATTTACTTCTATTTCAAGTTCATGTATTAAGTTAGTCTTCTCAGTATATATAGCATTATCGTGTTTAAGAGTACTTTCAAAATCATCTAATTCACTAGATAATCTAACTCTATTATTGTTTAGTAACTCTATTTCTTTTTCTTTATCTAATTTCTTTTGATTAGTTATATAATACTCGTTTAATATGTTTTCTTCTTCTATATCTAGTGTACTATTTAAAGCACTATTATTACTGTTAATCTCAAGAGTTATCTCATCTATTTTTTTATCTATATCCATAATACTTTTTTTCTTGAGATCTATAAATTCTTCTATATTAATCTTTTCTTTATTTGATAAGTATAATTTATCTTCTAAAGCCTTTAAATCATAGTCGAATTTATTTATATTATTTTCTATTTCTTTTTGATCTTCTTCTAATTTAGTTAATTGTTTTAAATTGTTTTCAAGTTCATATTTATCAGTAATAATATTTCTAACTTTAATATTACCTCCAGTAAGTGAACCACCTACGTGAAGTATTTCTCCATCGATAGTTACTACTCTATATTTATAATCTATTTTTTTACTTATTATATTAGCGTTATCTATATTATCTACTACTATTACATTACCTAACTGATTTTTAATTATATTTTCATATTTTTTATCATATTTAACAAGATTGCTTGCAATATCTATAAACCCTATCTCTTTTTTAGCAATATTTAGTGTATTTGTATCTATATATTTTTCTTTAATTATATTTAGTGGGAAGAATGTTACTCTACCCATATTGTTTGCTTTAAGGTAGTTTATAGCTTCTTTAGCGCATATCTCATTATCTACTACTACATTTGATGCACTAGCTGAAAGAGTTATAGAAATAGCCTTAGAATAAGTCTCTTCAACTTCTATTAAAGAGCCTATTACGTTATGTATTCCTCTAAGTTTTGGATTATCTAACACGTTTTTAACAGCATATGGTAGTGTTGAATCGTTTTCTATACTTTCTTTTAATGTATCTATTTTAGAGTTTAAAATACTAATATTTTTTAAAGTTGTATTTAATTTATCTAGTAAATCTCCTTTATCTCCTTTGATATCTATAATAGAACTCTCATAAGTATCTATATCTTTTAATACATTTTTTAATTCATCTTCTTTAATGCTTATTTCTTTATTATTAGAATCTATACTATTTCTTAAATTTAATTCTTCTTCTTTAAGTCTAACGATATTATCGTGAAGTTTACTATCTTCTACTTCATATTTCTTTCTTTCAAGTATTATTTGTTTTCTAGCATTTATCTGTTCTGTTAAAGATGTAAGTTCTAAAAGTTCTTTTTGAGACTTTCTAATCTCATCATCTATATTGTTTATTTTTAGTTTATATGATGAACTTTTTGCTTCGTTAGTCGAGTTATCAGTAGTTAACTTTAACAACTCTTTATTTAACTCATCTATCTTTTCTTTATTTTCTTGGTATTTATAGTTGATATTAGTTATTTCACTAGCTATTAAAGATATTTCTAAATCTTTAAGTTCATCAGATAAGCTTTCGTATTCCTCTGCTTTTATTTTTTGTTCTCTTAAAGGCTCTACTTGTACTTCTAACTCTTTTATAATATCGTTTATTCTCTCCATATTTTCATGAGTTTTTTCTAATTTTCTTAAAGCCTCCTCTTTTCTTTTTTTATACTTTAAAACACCCGCTGCTTCTTCAAATACAATTCTTCTATTTTCAGGTTTACTAGATAATATATCATCTATTTTACCTTGTGAGATAATATTAAACGATTCTTTAGCAACACCACTATCTATAAGCAGGTCTGATACATCCTTTAATCTACATTTCTCACCATTTATAAAAAATTCATTAGTACCATCTTTATATAATCTTCTTTTAATTGATACTTCATCAAAGGCTATATTTAAATAGTGGTCAGTATTATCAAATATTAAAGTTACTGATGCTGTATTCATAGGATTTCTACTCTTACTTCCTTGAAATATTACATCAGTCATACTTAAATCTCCTCTTAAAGCCTTAACTGATTGTTCTCCAAGTACCCACCTCACTGCGTCTACAACATTACTTTTACCTGAACCATTTGGCCCTACTATTCCAGCAATATTATTTTCTAAATCTATTATTGTATTATCAGCAAATGATTTAAAACCATGCGCGATTATTTTCTTTAAGTACATCTATTATCACCTTACTTAATTATTATATCAATAAAAGTATTTAAAAACAAGAAAAAAGAACTAAAAAGTCCTATATTATCTATCCTGTAATGTTTGTTTATATATATCAATAAGCTTTTTACCAACCCTTTTAATATCTCTAGTTTGAGCCAGTTTATAGCCTTCCTCTGTTAAATCTGGTAACTTGCCTTCTAATATTTTTTTAATTTTATCTTCAAACTCATCTATATCTTTTGCCTTGTATACATTAACACTGTCAATAAGCCATCCATCAAATACAGGTATATCTCTTATTAAAGATGGTATTTTAGCTGCACAAGCTTCCATAATTGGAATACCTTCAGTTTCTTCTAAAGTTGGAAATAAATATAAATTGCAGCCACTATATGCTCCCCTAAGTACTTCAGGTTCAACATATCCAGCAAAGTATAAATTATCTAGTTTAGTGTTTACTGCTTTTCTAATTTTTACTGGAGATGCAGAAAGTGGAGAATATCCAAACCATATAAATTTATATTCTGGAAGTCTTTTTGCTAGTTCTACAAAATCGAGAATACCTTTTCTTTCTATGTATAGACCTACCCCCATAATTATTTTATCGGTATCTTTATATCCAAAATCTTTTCTAAATTTTTTACCTAACTTTTCATTTTTTTCAAAAAATTCAACATTTATACCATTGCTGATATCTGTTATTGGTTTTTTAATTCCATAATTTTCTAGTAATTTTTTTGAATATGGAGTTGGAGTTAATATATGGTCGCCTAAGGTATAACACTTGATTAACCATTTTCTAAATAATGGAGCTATTTGATTAGAAAATATGAAAGAATTTCTAAAATCTTCTTCTGTAGAATGAGCATGATAAATTACTTTTTTGCCATTTTTATGTGCTTTTTTAGCAAGCCTATATGATTTAGGACCATAAAAATTTATGTGTACTAAATCATAACTATCTTTAGGATTTGTTGTATATTCTATATTATTTTCTTTTAATGCATTCATTTGGTGTTTTATCGCTTTACCTAAACCCGATTTACCTATCATTTTTTCATTTTCTGTATATAATAAGACTTTCATAATATCACCAAATAAAGTATAACATAAAATTTATTAATAAACAACCTTAACAAGTATTACATCTTCCCCTATTTTTTCTATTTGTTCCCATTTAATTGCAAATTCTTTTTTATTAGTAAAATATGAAATAATAAACTTATGTTTTTCTACTATTAAACCAATTGTTTTACCACTTTCGTCAATACTTAAATCTATTATATTTCCTATATTTTTTCCATCTATTAAATTTATAACAGTTTTGTTTTGTAATTCTGATAATCTCATTTAATCACCAATATATTATATGAAATGATGGTGTTTTTGCCTATACTAAATTATCTTATTTTTAATATTATTTAACGCACTTTTTTCTATTCTTGAAATTTGTGCTTGTGATATACCAATTTCTTCTGCTAATTCCATTTGTGTTTTTCCTATTATATACCTTTCAGTTATTATGTATTTTTCTTTATCTTTTAAAGAGTTTATAGCCTCCTTTAAAGCAACTTTTTCATCAATATATTTCATATCGTTATTTTTATCCTCTATTTGGTCTTGCAAATATATCGTATCACCACCATCATTATATATAGGCTCCGATATACTTAATGTTTCTTTCATGCTATCTAGTGCATTACTTACCTCAAACTCGCTAAGACCTAATTTATCTGAAATTTCTTTTATAGTAGGTTCTCTATTTAAAGCGTTTGTTAATTCTTCTTTAACTACTAAAGCATGGTATGCGATATCTTTAATACTACGTGCGATTCTAATACTATTATTATCTCTTAAGTATCTTTTTACTTCACCTAGTATCATAGGAACTGCATATGTCGAAAATTTAACATCAAAATTAAGGTCAAAATTATCTATTGCCTTTATTAAACCAATACAGCCCACTTGAAATAAATCATCCATATTATCACATCTGTTATTATATTTTTTTAATATACTTAAAACTAACTTCAAATTACCGTTAACTAATTCTTCTTTAGCAAAAAAATCTCCGTTTTTATATTGCTTAAATAGGTAATTCATCTCATCGTTATTTAAAACTCTTATATTCGCAGTATTCACGCCACATATCTCAACTTTGTGACGTGCCATAAAAAATCTCCTTTCGCTTCATATTGAACGAAAAGAGATTCTTTTATACATTATTCATTTAAATTAATATAAGGACAGTTTGTTGTATCTTCAGGATTAACTTCATATTCTGTTGAAAGTACACCTTTTTTAGTCATATTTGATGTTATTTTAATTTTTAAATCATCATCTATTTCATTATTAGTGTTTGAGTCTATTACTTTAGAATCTATTACACCAAAATCTTTTAAATCCTTTAAAGTTATGTATCCACATTCATTAGCCTTAGGAATCTTATCTATATTTGCTGAACCCCACATTTCAGCAGCAGATTTTATTAATTCTACTTGAATACTTGACATATCCTCTTTTGAATCCTTTAACATTTTTGTTACTGATGTACTTACTAGTAAAGCTAGTAAAGATAAAATTATTATTACTGCTAGTAGTTCTATGAGTGTAAATGCACGAACATTAAATTTTATATTTTTCATTTAATTAATCCTCCTATCTAGTACTAATATTATTATATCATGTAAATATTAATTTTGTAAATATTTTTAGAATAGACCTGTTATATTCCAACTTGTATCGATATCCATATTTAAATAAGCACTATTTTTACCCAAACCTGGCATAGTCATAATACTTCCCATTAATATAACAATAAATCCAGCACCACTAGATAGTTTAATATCTCTAACAGTCATATTAAAGTTTACTGGTGCGCCTAAAAGTTTAGGATTATCTGTAAAAGAATACTGAGTTTTAGCAATACAAATAGGTAGATTAGAAAATCCATTTTCTTCTAAATACTTTATTTTTTCTTTTATTTCATCGCTTATTATTACTTCATCTGCCCTATATATTTCTTTAGATACTTTATTTATTTTATCTATTATTTTATCGTTAAAATTATATAAAGGTTTATAATCTATTTCACTGTTGCATACTTCAAGTACTTTTTTAGCAACTTCTATTGCACCACTACTTCCATCTTTAAAAGATGTACATACACTAATATTATATCCCATACTTTCTACATAATCTCTTACATAGTCTATCTCATCATTAGTATCAGTTTCAAATCTATTTATTACAACTACTATATTCTTAGTATATTTACTTATATTTTCAATATGTCTTTTAAGGTTTACTATGCCTTTTTTTAAAGCATCAATATTTGGACTATTAACTAATTCTTTAGATATACCACCATTATATTTTAAACTTCTTAAAGTAGCATTTATAACTACACAGTTAGGTTTTAAATTACCAATTTGACACTTTATATCTAAAAATTTCTCAGCCCCTAAATCAGCTCCAAATCCAGCCTCAGTTACTACATAATCTGATAATTTTAGTCCCAATTTAGTTGCAATAATAGAATTACAGCCGTGTGCGATATTAGCAAATGGTCCTCCATGTATTATTGCAGGATTATTTTCAAGTGTTTGAACTAGGTTCGGTTTAATTGCATCTTTAAGAAGTAAAGCTATTGCCCCAACACAGTTTAAATCACGTGCATAAATCATTTTTTTATTCTTAGTATACCCTACTAAAATATTTCCAATTCTTGTTTTTAAATCTTCCAAATCTTTTGAAAGACAAAGTATTGCCATTATTTCGCTTGCAACAGTTATATTGTAGTGTTCCTCACGCATTAAACCTTTATTGTCATATTTTAATGTTAAATTACGTAGAGCTCTATCATTTAAATCAACACATCTATTAAATACTACTTCATCTATTTCAAGTTCATTTCCTTGATATATATGATTATCGATTATCGCACATAGTAAATTGTTGGCAGTTTCTATTGCATGTATATCACCAGTAAAATGAAGATTAATGTCTTCCATTGGTACAACTTGAGAATATCCTCCTCCTGTTGCACCACCTTTAATTCCAAATACCGGTCCAAGTGAGGGTTCTCTTAAAACTACAATAGAATTTTTACCTAACTTGTTTAATGCATCATTAATACCAATACTAACAGTTGTTTTACCTTCACCAAAAGGAGTTGGATTAATAGATGTAACAAGTATTAATTTACCATTACTTTGTTTATCTATATCATTAAAATTAATTTTTGCTTTATATTTACCAAAACACTCTATTTTATCTTCAATATTTAATTTTTTTGCTATTTCTTTAATATCTAACATATTACATTTATTACTTATTTCTATATCAGTCATTCAAATCACCAATATAATTATACTAAAAAAAAATAGAAAAATCTATTCTTTTTAAAAACCTCTTCTTCTTAGGAATGAAGGTATTATATCATCAGAATCATCTGAATAATCTGTATTAGTTGTACTTCTAAAATTAATATTAGAATTTGTATCTTCTCTATTTTCTACTTTAGGTATTTGATTCTCTTGAACTTTTTTATCATCATCAAAACCAGTAGCAATTACAGTAACAATTATTTCATCATTCAAGTTTTCATTAATAACTGCACCGAATATAGTATTCATATCAGTTTTAGCACTTTTTCTAATTACATCAGCAGCTTCTTCTACTTCAAAGAGTGTTAAATTATTACCACCTGTAACATTAATTATAGCATCTGTTGCACCATCTATACTTGTCTCAAGTAATGGACTAGAAATAGCTTGCTCAGCAGCTTCAGTAGCTCTATTTTCACCAACACCTATACCGATACCAATTAAAGCTGTTCCACGTTTTTCCATAACAGTTTTAACATCGGCAAAGTCTAAGTTGATTAAACCTGCAACAGCAATTAAATCTGATATAGACTGTACTCCTCTTCTTAAGACGTTATCAACTTCTTTAAATGATTCTAAAAGTGGTGTTGACTTATCTATTATTTCTCTTAATTTATCATTTGGTATTACTATTAAAGTATCCACATTTTTCTTTAGTTCTTCAAGACCAGATATTGCCTGTTCCATTCTTTTTTTACCTTCAAATGAGAATGGTTTAGTAACTATACCAACAGTGAGAGCTCCTTGTTCTTGTGCGATATTTGCAATTACTGGGGCAGCACCTGTACCAGTTCCACCTCCCATTCCACAAGTAACAAATACCATATCAGCACCAGCTAGGGCTTCTT
>CANRDA010000034.1 GCA_947629285.1 uncultured Bacilli bacterium | reverse complement strand
CAATAAACTTTAGTTAAAAGCAAAAAAATGTCCCTATTAGGGACGGATGACAAAATTTATTTTGTCATTTTTTTAATAAATTAATAATTTATTTTATATAAATTTTATGGTTTTGTCATTTTGATTTCTTTACAAATAAGTAAAAAAATGTTAAAATTAAGAAAATGGAGGATAGGATGTATGAATATAGTTGTATTAACTTCAAATATTTGTTGCTTTTTGTTTTTAATATTTTTAACTGTTATATATGCTACAAAGAAAAGCATTAAAAATGATGAGACTAGAATTTATAAGTGGATTCTCATAAATAATTTTGGTGTATTATTAGTTGAATTGATATTTGGACTGGTATCTTATTATTTCAATACAAATATATTTTTAATAATGATTTTAGAAAAAATATATTTCATTTATATACTTGTTTGGATTCTAACTTTTACATATTACATTTTAATGATATCAAATGAAAATCCTAATTCGTTACTGCATAAAAATCAAAAAAGAAATGTTTGTATACTGATTATTTTAATAGTATTTATTGGTTTAATTATAAGTTATTTGCCTATTAATCATGTTTATAACGATGGTTATATTTCATATTCATATGGTGTGGCTCCTGATTTTATGGGTCTAGTTGCTATGGCAATGATTGCTGTTTGTATATTATCAGTAATAAAAAATAGAAAAAAATTAAATAAGAGAAAAGTAATTCCAATATTTGTGTTTTTAGCTTTAGAGGTAGTTTTTAGTATTGTAAATTCTTTTTATCCAAATATAGTCTTGAATTCTTTGGCTGAAACTCTCATAAGTTATTTGATGTTTCATACAATAGAAAACCCTGATGTCAAATTAATAAATCAACTAGAACTTGCAAAGGACCAAGCAGAAAAAGCAAACCATGCTAAAACAGATTTCTTAAGTAGTATGTCTCATGAAATTAGAACTCCATTAAATGCAATAGTAGGATTTAGTGAATGTATAGATAGAGCAGAAACACTAGAAGAAGCAAAAGAAGATGCTAAAGACATAATAATGGCGTCTCAAAACCTACTTGAAATAGTAAATGGAATACTAGATATAAGTAAAATAGAAGCAGATAAAATGGAAATAGTAAATACTGAATACAACTTAAGAGAAATACTAGAAAACTTATCTAAACTTATTATTCCAAGAATAGGTGAAAAAGATATAGAATTTAAAACTTCTTTCGCACCAGATATACCTGATATACTATACGGAGATAGTGGTAAAATAAAACAGGTAATAACAAACTTACTCACTAATGCTGCTAAATATACTACTCAAGGTGAGATAAACTTTAAAGTTAACTGTGTTAACGAAAACGGTGAGTGCAAATTAGTAATATCAGTAAGTGATACAGGAAGAGGTATAAAACAAGAGCAAATAGATAAACTATTTACTAAATTTAATAGACTTGATGAAGATAAAAATACGACAGTTGAAGGAACAGGTCTTGGACTTGCTATAACTAAAAGACTAGTAGAAATGATGGGTGGTAAAATAGTTGTAACAAGTGAATATGGAAAAGGTTCTACCTTTACAGTATATTTGAGTCAAGAAATAAGAGATGGTGTATATAAAAAAGAAGAGACTACTAATAATGAAGTTATAAAATTTAAAGATAAAAAAGTACTTTTAGTAGATGATAATAACTTAAATATTAAAGTTGGAATTAAACTATTAAAAGAATACGATTTAACTATCGATACATCTTATGATGGATTTGATGCATTAGATAAAATTAAAGCTGGGAAAAATTACGACTTAATACTTATGGATATAATGATGCCTAAGATGGGTGGTACTGAAACACTTAAAAGATTAAAAGAAATAGAGAACTTTAATATACCTGTAGTTGCTCTTACTGCAGATGCAATACAAGGTAAATCTAATAAGTATTTAGAAGTAGGATTTAGTGATTACTTATCTAAACCAATAAACGAAGATGAGTTAAAGAAAGTATTATCTAAGTTTTTAAAAGGTACTGTTGAAGTTAAAAAAGAAGAGGTAACTAATAAAACTACTACTAATACAGACTATCTAAAAGAAGCTGGAATAGATGTAGATGCATCAATAGAACTACTTGGAGATATCGATATGTATAATGAGACATTAAAAGACTTTTTAACTGAATCTGAAACAAGACTTCCAAAGTTGGAAGAATATAAAAATAATAATGACTTAAATAACTATGCAATACTAAGCCATGCTATGAAAAGTGATAGTAAATATTTAGGATTTAAAAAGTTAGCAGAACTTTCATTAAATCACGAGTTAAAAGGTAAAGAAAACAATTTAGAATATGTAAAAAATAACTATCAAGAATTAATGGATGAAGCAAATAGAATAATAGAGGTAGTTAAAAACTACTTAGAAAAGGAGAATATATGAATAAAGCAATTATAATAGCAGATGATTCTATGATAATTAAAAATATCGTAGAAAAAGCACTTCAAGATGAATATACAGTATTAAAAGCAAATAACGGTAATGAGGCAATAGACTATATAACTAAAAAAGAATATGACATAGTGGGGATATTACTTGACCTTAATATGCCTGAATATGATGGTTTTATGTTACTAAACTATTTTAAAAACAATAACTTATTTAGTAAGTATCCAGTATCTATAATATCAGGCGATGATACTAAAGAGACTATAGATAGAGCATTCACTTACGATATAGTAGACATGTTAAATAAACCATTCTCAAGTGGTAATATTAAAAATATAGTAAATAAAATGATAAATAGATAAACACTTTAATAGTGTTTTATTTGCTTTTTATATAAAAATATGTTATTATATACAATCGTTAGGGGGATTAATATGGATACAATTAAAGTAGGCACACTCAACATACAAAATAGTAAAATAAACCGTGATGGTGGTATAAAAGATGGAATAGATAATACTACGCTTCTTGCAGACCATATAGAAAGTAATGACTATTATTTACTAGGCACTCAAGAATTGACTAGAAAGTTTTCAAATAAATTATCTAATAATTTAAAAAACTATAAACTATATGGTGATTATAGATATGGTAGTTCTAAATTAGTAAAATGTATAAATGGGCTAGAAGCTTATAATGAAAGCAATGCAATAATAACCAAACAAAAAGTAGCAAAAAATATTACCTATCGTATTCCATGGTTTCCAAGTAATCCAAAAGATTTGATGATAAGTTTAACAACTGCATCCATTATCCCTAGGGTAGCAACACTCCTAGAAATAATAGATAAAGACTTAGGTGTTTTATTTGCTATAAACACACATTTAGATTATCAATTAAAAAGTATACAAATTAAACAATTAAAGAAATTATGTGATATTATTAAAGATATTTCTACTATTCACAATTCTCTTGCTTTTAAATCTAAATTTTCTTATTTACCTTTTATTTTGACGGGAGATTTTAATATGGAAGTAGGTATAGATAGCAATTTTGATGAATTTATAGAGGAATTAAATAAACTAGGATTAAAAAGAGTAGATGTAAATGACAAAACAAATGATTCAGAATCTAGTAATCAAACTGCTATAGACCATATATTTATTCCAAGTGCTTGGGATATTGAAGATGCAGGCTTAATTAACGATGATGAATTATCTAAAATAACAGACCATAAAGGCGTATATGCTAAAGTAAAAGTGAAATAACACTTTTTTCTTTTAGTAATTGTTTAAATTAATTAAATGTGTTATTATATGAAAGGAAGTGATAACTATATGAATTTACCTGATTTAAAAGAAGCTAAGAAAAGAACTAATAAAGATATTAAAATAATTAATAATGATTATAAAGTACCAAAAAATATGAAAACCTTTGGTAAAAATAAAAAATACTATATTAAAACTTATGGATGCCAGATGAATGTACACGATAGTGAGAATATTAAAGCAATACTAGAGGATATGAGTTTTACTGAAGCTAGTGAAATGGAAGATGCTGATATTATAATACTAAATACTTGTGCGATAAGAGAAAATGCACATAATAAAATGTTTGGATTCTTAGGAAGAGTAAAACATTTAAAAGAAAGTAATCCAAATATAATATGTGGTATTTGTGGTTGTATGGCACAAGAAGAAAGTGTAGTAGAGGATATAAAGAGTAAATATAAATGGGTAGATATAATTTTTGGTACTCATAATATACATAAACTACCAAGTATTTTAGAAGATTCTTTAAAAGATAATACTCAAGAAATAGAAGTATATAGTATAGAAGGAGACGTATATGAAAATATACCTGTAAAAAGAGATTCTAAATATAAAGCCTGGGTAAATATAATGTATGGATGTGATAAGTTTTGTACATACTGTATAGTTCCATATACAAGAGGTAAACAAAGAAGTAGATTGCCTAAAGATATAATAAGAGAAGTAGAAAAACTAGTTAGTGATGGTTATAAAGAAGTAACGTTACTAGGGCAAAATGTAAATGCATATGGAAAAGATTTAAAACTAAACTATACTATGAGCAATTTACTTGAAGATGTTGCTAAAACTAATATAGAAAGAGTTCGCTTTGTAACCTCGCACCCATGGGATTTTAACGATAAAATGATAGATGTAATTGCTAAATATCCAAATATTATGCCTTATATACATCTACCACTCCAATCAGGTTCAGACCGTATATTAAAACTTATGGGTAGACGCTATACTAAAGAAGAATATATTAATTTATTTAATAAAATAAAAGAAAAGATACCTAATGTATCTATTACAACAGATATAATAGTTGCTTTTCCAGGTGAGACTGATGATGATTTTAACGATACATTAGATGTTGTAAATACTTGTAAATTTGACTCAGCATTCACATTTATCTTCTCTCCACGTAAAGGAACCCCTGCATATAATATGAAAAATGATTTAAGTGAAGAAGAAAAAAATAATAGACTATATAAATTAAATGAACTTGTAAATAAATACGCACTAGAAGCAAATCAGAAATATCTTAATAAAACAGTTAAAGTTTTAATAGAAGATAAAAGTGATAAAGAAGGATACTTAATGGGCTATACAGATACTATGAAACTTGTTAATGTAAAAGCAGATGAAAAATACTTAGGAAAGATAGTCGATGTTAAAATAACAGACGTTAAAACTTGGAGTTTAGATGGTATATTAGAAAAAGTATAAAAAAAAATATACTTTTTTTCATAATTGTGCTATAATTGAATAGAAAAATAGAGGAGTTGAATAATATGATATGTAAAAAATGTGGAGCTAATATAGCTGACACTTCAAAATTCTGTGGATACTGCGGTGAGCAAATTGAAGAGGTAAAACCAATTGTATCAAACAGTTTTAATGAAAATGCAGGTGTATCTTCAGTAATGTCATCTCAAACTTCAAGTACAGTTGAACCTAATTTACAACAAAATTTAAATGATTTAAAACAACCAACTCAAGTTTCAAGCATTGCTCCAGATATACAAATGCAATCTCAAATTTTAAATAGAAGTAACTTTGAATCTATTCAAAATAATAAAGTAGATTCATCTAATTTAGTAGGTAGTTCAGTAACACCAAACAGTTTAGAGACACCAGTTAGTCAAAATAGTACACCTATTAATAATGAATCTCAAAATTTAAATACTACAGGAACTGTTGAATCTATTCAAAATACTACTTTAGAA
Organism: uncultured Bacilli bacterium; assembly: GCA_947629285.1. Lineage (GTDB taxonomy): Bacteria > Bacillota_I > Bacilli_A > RF39 > UBA660 > UMGS1613. Next base: position 3,914 of record CANRDA010000034.1, on the reverse strand, counting down.
ACACAAAAGCCAAATGAAAATCCTCCAGTATTTGAAAAACAAGAAAAGCCAAAAAAAAGTGCTTCAAAAACTTTAATTATAGTACTTGGTATTATATTAATCGCACTAGGTGTTGTTTTAGCTTTTATGGCATTTAATAAAGGAGAAAGTACTAATACTTCTACTATAGATGTTTTAAGTAAAGCTTTAAGTAATTTAGATGCCACAAGTAGCGAAAGTGGTACAATGAATATGAATATGACAATAAATTCTAACACAAATGATTCTATAAGTTTATCTGCAATATTAAAATATGCAAAACAAAGCAATAACAATTATGATATGTCATTAAAAATAAATAAATCGCTAATAAGTGATGAGATGAATTTATACATGAGTTTAAATGATACTAATGCTACTTTATATTTAGAATCTACTTTATTAGATTTATTAGGTCTAACTTATTCAGAAGAAAATATATGGTTAAAACAAACATTAGAAGTTGATGCCTCTAATATAACTGAAGGAAAAAATATAGATATAATGAATATAATAGATGAAGCACATTTTAAATATGTAGATAACAGCAATAATCTTAATCATTATCAATTAATTATTGATGAAAGTATTATTAATAAAATAAATCAACAATATAATCTTGAACAAAGTGAAATTACATCTGATATTGACTTACAAGAAAGTTATGTAGTAGATTTATACCTTACAAACGATAATCAAATCAGTATGGTATCAATGGAACTTTCAAATATAGAGGATTCTTCTGATATTTCAAGCATTACTATTAGTATTACTTTAAGTGATTTAGATTCTACTGTTGTTACAATTCCAGAAGATGCTTTAAATAGTAATATGATTATCGATGATTATATGGCTAATTATGCTTATCAAAATGAAAATACAGAAGAAATTCCAACTGAAGAAATAGATAATAATTTTTAAGGTATTTTATACCTTTTTTTGTGCATTTTTACACTCTTTAATCATATATTAAATTGAGGAGTGATTATATGTCATTGTATAAGGAAATTGTTACAAAAGCAGTTATCGGTAAAGGTAAAAAATATTTTAAAGATAACTACACAATAAATACTGAAAATACTCCGACTACTATACTAGGGTGTTGGGTAATAAATCATCTCTTGGTTGTTGGTGATAACCATTGTAAAATATACTAATACCGAGGTTTCTATTGATATTTTTTATAAAATTACCGTGCTCAATATAAAAAAATGGAGGTAATTTTAATGGGAGCAGTAACAACGAGAGTTAGTTCGTTTGGAAGGGTAAATACGACATTTTACTCATTATTAAAATTTTTAAATGAAAAAGATGGAGAAAATTTAGAAGTATGCGATTTTGGTTGTTTAGATGGATTACATACTCTTCCATTTCTAAAAAAAGGATATTTAGTAGATGCTTTTGATATGAATGAAATATATTTATATGGTGGACATATTCAAATGCCAATAATTAATGAAGATGGACAAGTTGTATTGCAAAGAAGAACAATGTATGGTGCAGAAGATAGAATTAATATAGAGGGATTACATGATGGAGTTAGATTATATAATAAAAGTATATTTGAATGCTGTAATAGACAATATGATGTTGTCTATTCTAAAAGAGGATTAAGTAGAAAAGAGTATTCTCATATACCTATGAAAAGAAAAATAGAAAAATTAAAAAGCTTGGTAAAAGATGATGGAATTATGTATTTAGAATATTTGATGTGGTTAGATGATAAAAATACAGATAACCTTAATCCTAATCAATATTTAAAGCAATGTGAAATGGAAACTTATTTTAGAGAAGGATGGGAGATTTTATCATTAGTTGAAGATCGTAATTGTATTGTTGAGGATCCACATATTGGTAATCCAACTTTTCATAAGCATAGAGTGGGTATGATAAAAGTACGAAAAGAAAAGAACTATAAAAAAGAACATTTTAATATAACTATAAAGGTATAGGAAACTATATCTTTTTTTGTTGCAGTAAAGGGGGAATAATTATGGCTGTATTTAAAATAGAAAAAAATAAAAATTTTACAATTATGAGTAATCATCATTTACAAGATAAAAGTTTGAGTTTAAAGGCAAAAGGATTATTATCTTATATGTTATCATTACCAGAAGATTGGGATTACTCACTAACAGGGTTGTGTTCTATATGTAAAGAAAATAAAACAGCTATTAGATCTACTTTAAAAGAATTACAATTGTATGGATATTTGTCAATAAATAAAATAAGAGGGAAAAAAGGCTATTTTGAATATGAATACTTAATATATGAAGTGCCTAAACAAATAGACTTGATTCCAGATATAGAAAATCGGTATATGGATGAACTAGATATGGAAAATATTACACAAAAAAGTACTAATATACAAATTGATAAAGACGATAAAACCAATTTTGATAAAAATATAAATTATTTAACATTAGAGTTAATAAAAAAAGGATATATAGATGAGAATGATTCACAGATTTTTTATTATAATGATTTATTTGAAGAACTATTAGAAGAAAATGATTTCGTTGATTTAATAAAAATTATTCATTATATAGTACCAAGAGTTGTAAAAAACAAATTTTATGATGAAGAAGGATATAAAATAGAAAACAAATATGGATATATGAAAAATGCGATTTATAACAATATTAATAAATTAAACATAAATTCAGAAGAATTGTGGGAAGATGATTTGGTTTTGTAACAATGAAGGGGGTTGATATTATGCCAAATAATAAATATTGTGAAAGTACCATAAAAGTTGGTACTTTTTTTAGTGGTATTGGAGCACCAGAAAAAGCGTTTCAAAGATTAAAAGAAGAAGGAGTTATTAAAGATTATAAATTAGAATTTTTTTCTGAAATAGATAAAAATGCAATAAAATCTTTTTGTGCTATTCATAATGTTGATGAAACATTAAATTTAGGAAGTATTACAGATATTAAAGGAACCGATTTACCATATTGTGATATATGGATAGGTGGTTTTCCTTGCCAAGATATTAGCTGTGCTGGTAGAATGAGAGGTTTTGACTTTAAAAGTTCAACCAGATCAAGTTTAGGATGGGAAATGATAAGACTGTTAAGAGAGGTAAAGGTAAAACCTAAGTATGTTATCTTTGAAAATGTTGCTAATATAACTAGTAAAGCATTTAGTGAAACATTGAAATTGTTTAAACAGGATTTAATTGAATTAGGATATTCATTGCATGATAAAGTTTTAAATGCTGTTGATTATGATGTACCGCAAACTAGAAGAAGATATTTTTTAATTGCTATCTTAGATAATGACATAGACTTTAAATTTATTGATGGCAAAGGATGCAATAAAACATTATTAGACTATTTGGAAAAGAATGTTAATGAAAAGTATTATTTAACAGATAATAATTACGAAATTATTGATGATAATAATATTTTGTTTCATAACAAAAATAATTCAAATAGAACATACGAGATAAATATAAATAAATATAAAAATGGTGGTGTATGCGGAGTTGATAAAGAATGTAAGTTTGCTCAATCATCAAGAGTTTTTTCTCAAAATGGTTATGTACCAACGTTAACTGCTAATAATACTGCTGATAATTGTAAAATTGTAGTAGAGGGGGATTAAAATGAGAGTAAGAAAGTTAACATCAAAAGAAGCTTGGAGATTAATGGGATTTAGTGATGAAGATTATGAAAAAGCATATAAAGTATGTGCAGAAACATATTTATATCATCAAGCTGGTAATTCGATAGTAGTAGATGTTATTTATAATGTTTTAAAATCTATATTTGCATAAATAAGGCACTAGTAGGGAAATTGAATCTTTACTAGTGCTCTTTTTTATCTATTAGGAAAGTGCTTGGTAAACTAAAAAATAAAGAAACAAAAGATAGACACGCAAAAAAGTATCT
>CANRDA010000033.1 GCA_947629285.1 uncultured Bacilli bacterium | reverse complement strand
CCCTTTTATTCTTTTATTTTTAAACTATTCAATACAAACTAAAAATGATATATATCACCTCTCTATATATATCATTCCACAAAACTTTTCAATTTCCTTTTTTTTCTTGAAACTTTTTTTAAAAATGTGAAAATTTCACATGATTTTCACACTTTTATTAAAAATTTAGCTTATTTTTGTTTTCTATATTGAATATTATAAGTTATTTTAAGCTTTAACTTTGTTGGAATAAATCTTCCAAATATATATACTAGTTTCATTTTTAATCCCGGAATAATAACTAGTTTATTTTTAAACATCTTATCTATTGCGTAATTTGCAACATACTCACTAGATAAAGCCTTAATTTTAAATTCACATTTTGCAACATTATTAAAGTTTGTATTAACTGGTCCAGGACACAGACAACTTATGTGTACATTACTTTTCATTTGTTTTAACTCTTCATATATTGCAAGGGTTAAATGATATACATATGCTTTAGTTGAATAATATGTAGCCATTAGAGGTCCAGGCTGAAAAGCTGAAGATGATGCCACATTTAATATATAACCACTATTTCTTTTAACAAAATCATTCAAAAATAACTTAGTCAAAATATGAAGAGCTTTTACATTTAAATCTATCATAGATAGTTCTTTATCTAATTCTGTTTTGCTAAAAGTTCCAATTAAACCAAATCCAGCATTATTTATTAGTATATCAATATTTTCAGTCTTTAATTTATTATGCAACTCTTTCACGTTTTCTATATTGCTTAAATCCATGCTTATAATGTCTATATTATTAGTACCTAATTTTTTCTTTAAGTTTTCCATTGCATTTTTGTTTCTAGCAACTAAAACTAAATCATATCCTTTTTTACTTAATATCCTAGCTAAATCTCTTCCAATTCCACTACTTGCTCCTGTTATCAATGCTTTCATTATATCACCTATATTAATATATCACATAATTAGAATAATAGCTCTTTTTTATTTAAAATTTATAAATAATTATTATTGATTTTAATATTCAAAAATAGTATATTATTTTTGGTGAGATTATGAATGTTTTACACACTTTAGCTCCTATTTATGATAAAAATTCTAAAGTACTAATATTAGGTAGTATGCCAAGTGTCAAATCAAGAGAATACGGTTTTTACTATGCACACCCTAAAAATAGGTTTTGGAATACGCTTTCAAAAGTTTATAATGAGGAAATAACTGATAAAATAAAATTTTTAAAAAAGCATAATATAGCTTTATTTGATGTAATTAAAAGTTGTGAGATTAATGGTTCTAGTGATTCTTCTATTAAAAATGTCATACCGAATGATTTAAAACCTATATTAAATAATTCTAATATTAAAATTATTTTTACAACGGGCAAAAAGGCATTTGATTTATATAATAAATATATTTTTAAAGAAACTAATATTAAAGCAATATTATTGCCTTCTACATCTCCTGCAAACAGCCCTAAAGGTATAGAAGAAAAACTATTTAATGAATACAAAAAAATAAAAGAATTTACAGATAAATAGTGGTAAATTCTTTTATATTAACTATTTAGATGCTAATTTAGTTGTTACATCTTCTAATCCAGTAGCACTAACTGTTATTGTTCCACCTGCATATTTTACAGTATATTGAACACCATTATCTCCTGTTACTTTTACCTCTGCTTTAGATGCATCATTACATCCTGTTGTATCTAGTTTAGCACTATCCATATCAAAGTATTCATCTGTCATATACTCACAGAAATCAGCAGGTTTTCCTGATGCACCGTTATTAAACAAATATGATGTATAAGCTAGTTCTGCTTCTTTTGCTATTAATTCTGCAATTCTTTGTTTAGCACTATTTCTTGCATCATTTATATAATCATCGTCATAATCTATATCATAATTATCTTGCTCTACTTTTTCTTCTGTATCAAAATGATTATTTGATTTTTTTGCGAAAAACGACATATTTTTCATAGTAATAATAAACATAATAGTTGCAAAAGTAAGTAAAATACATCCACCTATAACACTAAATACGATAATTAAAATTTTTTTATTATTTTTTTTCATACACCTCACAACCAAAATATCTTAATCCCATTCTTTAAAAGATTTAATTATTTCTCCATTAGTTGCGTCTATATAATATTCATATTCAAATCTATTATAATTAAAATCTATATCATATACTGTTTTGCCAAATTTACTTTCTAATTCAATACTTACATCATATATATCATTACTATTTATACTTAAATCTTTTAAAACTATATCTAATACATCATTTTTAGATATATAATTATTGTTTTGTGTGTTGTTGTCAATTTCACTGTTCTGATTATTATTTAAATCATCATCAATATATATACCGTTACTATTTTCATGACTATTATCATTAAGATTTTCTTTTATAAGTACAAGTGAAAGTATTAACAAAAGTATAACTATAAAACTTGAAAGTATAATTATTGCCAATTTTAAATTATTGTTGTTTTTATATACATATCCACAATTAGGACAACTTTTAGTATTATCACTAATTTCTTTTCCACATTCCCTACATTTCATTAAAGACATTAAAATCACTCCTATATACAAATTTTAATTCTAATAAAGTAATTTACTAATTACATCAATAGAATAATCTTTATAATGCATTATTATCATTAAAATTTTTAACAAAGTTGTATGAGTCTTTGCACATATCCTCAATTCCAAGTTTTGCTTCCCAGTTTAATTTTTCTTTAGCATAACTATTATCTGCATAGCAAGCATCTATATCTCCAGGTCTTCTATCTACTATTTTATATTTTACATCTACACCGTTTACTTTTTTAAATGTATTTACTAACTCTAATACACTATAACCATTACCTGTACCTAAATTATATGCATCAATTCCTGTTTCATTTAATATCTTCTCGATAGCCTTTATATGCCCTTTTGCAAGGTCTACAACGTGTATATAATCTCTTACTCCTGTCCCATCTTTAGTATCGTAATCATTTCCAAATACATTTAAACAATCCAACTCTTTAGTTGCTACTTTAACTATATATGGCATTAAATTATTTGGTATATCGTTTGGATTTTCTCCAATAAGTCCTGATTTATGCGCACCTATTGGATTAAAGTATCTAAGTATTGCAATAGACCACTTGTTATCTGATTTATATAAATCTCTTAAAATGCCTTCTATAATTAGTTTAGTAGTTCCATAAGGATTAGTTGTAGAAAGTGGAAAATCCTCTTTTATTGGTAAGCTCTTAGGTTTACCATAAACTGTCGCACTAGATGAAAATGCTATTTTTTTGCAGTTATATTTGTTCATTACTTCTAATAAAGTTAAAGTTGAATCTAAGTTATTTCTATAATATTTTAATGGCATAGATACTGATTCACCAACTGCTTTAAATCCAGCAAAATGTATTACAGCATCTATTTTGTTTTCGCTAAAGATTTTATCTAGTATATTATAATCACAGCAGTCTCCTTTATAAAACTTAAAATCTTTATTAGTAATTTTTTTAATCTTATCTACTACATCTATTTTAGAATTAGAAAGATTATCTATAACTACTACATCATAATCTGCATCTAATAACTCTACGCATGTATGACTGCCAATATATCCAGTCCCACCTGTAACTAATATTTTCATTTTTATCACCATTATTATTATACTATAAAAAGCTTAAAAAAGAAATAATTATTTTTTATATGATATATCGTATACACTAGGTCCTTTTATACATTTACCATCTACTGTAAACCTTGATGAGTGGCAAGGACACTCCCAAGTTTTTTCTTTTTCATTAAATATCAAACTACAACCTAGATGAGGGCACTTATTTATTATAGTATGTTTAACATTATTTTTATCTGTATAAGTAGCAAGACTTTTATTATGTTCATTAGTAAATGTTACATTTTTATACCAAGTTTTGTTTTTAACTAATTTAGGCCCTAAAAATGATTTAGTTTGACTAAATATTATATATGGCAACTCTTTTATATTAGATTTATTGAACCTAGTAGGATTAAATATACTTGCATATCTATTATATCTATTTAATATCATATCAGACATAATTTTAGCTCCAAGTATTCCATTAGTCATACCCCAAGTATTATATCCACAAGATATATACATATTAGTCTTTAATTTTCCTATATAAGGTAGGCTATCTGTAGTCATTATATCTGTATTAGTATAACTCATTACTATATCTTTACTATTTAAATTAAATATTTCTTTTACTCTATTAAAATGATATGAGTCATTTTGTTTAAACGCTGTATTATGACTTTCTGCTAAAGATATTTGATATATAGTATCATTATCTTTATAAAATCTACAAGAATATATAGGATTAGATGAACTTATACAAGTAAAATTCAAGTCTTTTTCTACTTTACTTACTATTATATATGATTTTTCTATGTATGACTTTATAGGTAAGTAAAATGGTATAGTAAAGTATGGATAGTGACAAGCTATTACTACTTTTTTAGCCTTTATTTTATATTTTGGAGTATAACAGTTAAAGTGTGTCCATAGTTTTTCTATTTTTATTATTTTAGTATTTTCGTATATATGCATATTACTTTCTATTTTATTATATATACCTTGTAAATATTTGATAGGATTAAATATATATGTGTCTTTAACACAGTATGATTTATATGATGTAATTTTGCTAGGTAAATCTTTTTCATATACTTTTATACCCTGTTCTTTTAAAAAATCTACTTCTTTTTTTAACGGTTCTACCTCACTTTGTTTATTTGCAAATACAAAGGATGGTACACGTTTAAAATCACAGTCAATACTCTCTTCTTTTATTATTTTTTTAATAGAGTTTATTGCGTATCTTTCTGATTTTAAATATTTGATAGCTGTTTCTTTATTTACTTGTTTTGCTATTTTAGTATATATTTTTTCTTGAAAATAATTTATTTTAGCAGTTGTATTGAGTGTTACGCCATGACCTATTTTAGAGGCATCTACTACACATATATTTTTATTATTTCTTAGGTAATATGCTGTTGTCATACCAGTTATACCCGCACCTATTATAAGTACATCTACCTCTATATCACTCTTTAATGTCTCTTTTTTAGTCTTTATTTCTTTTTTATTCCATATACTCATATAATCACCAATTATAGTTTGTACGCATTAAAAAAAAGTATGAATAAATCATACTAATCAATTTCTTTTCCCCAAAGTCCGTGTTTATTGCAATATGAGTAAAGTATTCCTTTTGAATAATTAAATGTTGCAGTAGCGTCACTATTAGGATTTAAGTAAACATATTCTTCTTTCTCATCATTTACAAAACATATCCATTCTATGAAATGTTCACTTTCCATAACATGATTTACTTTAACGATTATTTTACCATCTTTTACTTCATATTCTGGAATATGTTTTTCAAAAGCTGCATCTTTAGAATTAATGTCTACATCGACTAATTTTTTACCACAACATTCAAAATTACATGAACACTTGCAGTCTTTAATTACTTTAACCATTGCACCACAACTAGAACACTTTTTTAACATTAACTTTCTCATTATATCACCCACTTAATTATATCACTCTTAAATGAAGAAAAAAAGACCTAAGATTCACTTAAGTCAGTTAATTCTTGTTTTAACATTTTGTGTTTGCTATTTATTTTTTCTGCTGCTGCTACCTCTAGTGAGTACCATCCCTTTTTAAACATAGTCTCAAATACTTCTCTTTGTAAATCAGCATATTCATCAAACATCTCTTTATACTGTTTATATAGTGTTTCATTACTTGCTTCAGTTAGTACTACTGCATAATTTTTAACCATCTCTTTTAAAGAAGAGAGTAATGAATTCATATAATCTTTATCGTTTAAACTTTTACCTTTAGGTACATTAGTCTTTGGATTACTAATTTTTTTATTATTCATTTGAACCTCCATTACAAAGTATATTTAATATCTTATTCATATTACCTTCAAAAATATTCGTTGCTTTTTCAAGCACTTTTTTTAAAGTTTCATCTTTAACACTACCAACAGCATTATAAGTACATTTATAAGCTCCATAAGTCCAATTAAACATATCGGATAAATAATCTAAATCTTTACTACTAATAATATCAGGTACTACATCATAAGTTTCTTTCATGTTTCCTCCTATAAAAATTGTTTTAATTTTTCTACTGCATTTTCTTGCATATCTACATATTCTTGTATTAATGAATGTATTTCCTCATCTACATCTTTATGGTTTAAGAGTTTTCTTCCCTCTATTATACCCATATTTGTTCCTTCAAGTAATAGTTCTGCTATTTTAGATGTACTTTTATCTGTTAGAGTTTTCATCTCAATACCATACCAAGTCATAGCCTTGTTCATCGCACTTGTTTTATGTGGTTCTTTACTGCTATATTCTGGATATAACTCCTCTATTCTATCTTGAACCTCTCTATACTTGTTATACTGATTATCAAGTTCTTTTTTTAAAGCATCATCTTCTACTTTATCTAATATAAAGTGAATAGCATCCCTACCCATACAAGCACCTTTAGATAGTTCATCTAAGGCATTTACTTCGTTTTCATTTTTACTCATATAATCCCTCCGATTATATATTGAGTATTATTTATAAACTTTATACAAAAAAAAGTATTAATTTTTTTCTATTAATACTAATTTATTTATTTTTGATAAATAATTTGAACTATTTAACTCTTCTTTAACTACTTTAAGTATATTCTCATTTCCATTTGCGCCTATTACATAGTGAGTTTGATTATCTATACCTAAGTATATTAACACATGCCCCTCCATATACAGTAGTGATGGTTCGCTTCCACTTATTATATCTAGTTTTTCCTTATCAGTTTTACCCTCTAGTGAGATTACCTTACCTACACTACTATTTTGACTAGATGTATTTCTTGGAAAAATAAATCCAAAAGTATGGTAAACATTAGAAACATAACTAGAACAGTCCACGCCATAATCCATACTACCCCAACTATATGGAATATTCTCATATTTAAAAGCCTCTATGTATACATTTCTTTTAGTATAAGGTAAGTATCCTATATGAGCTTTATCTCTTTTAAGTATTATTTCTTCTTTTATAAGATTATTGTTAGAATCTTTAGATGGTATTACAAATTTATATCCATCATTAGTTGTTTCTATAAAAGGTATTTTAACACTCATATCAAGTAATTTATTATCAACTTCTACAAATGGCTCTGTAATAATTCCAAAGTTATCATTATTTATAAAATAGTCATAATCTTCATCACTTACATATACTATATCTTTTTCTTTTATCCAGCCTACATAAGTATGTGTAAGAACAAATACGAAACTATTATCTTTACTTTTATGCATAACTAAAACTGGTGTGTTTATCTGCATCTCACTTTCCTGTAAGTTATCAAAGTTAGTATCATTTATATTATCAAAGAAATGTAGTTCTGTTGGAAACGATTTCAAATTTGTTCTATTTACTACTAAAGCTTTTAAAAGCGTTGTATCCTTAACATTTTCTATATTCCTATTTTCAAGTATATCATTAATATCACTATTAGTAATTAATTTACCATTACTATATTTTGGAAGTTTAGGTATAGTATAAGCATTAATATAATTTAATATTTCTTCTTTAGACAAATTAGTTATATTCATATTATATAAATAATCAGTCTTAGATTCAATAACTCTATTATACTCTTTTATCTCATATAAATTTAATAAGATATCATTATCACTCAAATTAAGTATAAATGCTTTAGAATTTTCAGGTACTACTTCTATATAAGAATCATCTATATCTTTTATATTGTTTTCTATTTTTTCATCGCCACATCCAACACATATAACTATTAATAATAGTAGTATTACTTTTTTCATATCCTCACCATATATATTATATTCTAAATACTATTTTTTTAAAAGATTTAATGACAAATATCTATTTATCATTTTTTTCATACAATTTTTTATTTTTTCCTGTTATACAAGCTTTAAGAGCCCTAACAGATTTCAATTCTTTTTTAAAGGAAATTAATTTATCAGCCCTAGACATAACTCTACCTTCCTTATAAATACTTTTTCTAAAACTTATAGGAAGTTTTTTTAAACTAATACTAGATTCGATTATTAAGTTTTTTATTTCATCATTAATAAAATCTATCTTATCTAAATTGTTTATCTCTGATTCATTAAAATTAACATTAATAGACCTTACAGGAAATGGATACATGTGATGGATAATACCATCTATTATTACTCTAGCTTTAGTTAAATCTTTAAAATACTCTGGATACCAAATATAAGCATTTATAACTGCTTCTATTGGGTGTGTAAATCCATGTTTATTTAAAAATCTCTTATTAATTTTATTATTTTGCCATGGTAGTTCATATAAATCGTGAAACATAGCAATTACGACTGCAAGTTCTACATCTACTTTTTCTTTTTTTCTATTTTTCTTTTTGGATATGATATATGTTTCTATTGCATCTGATACTATATGATTACCTAAACTAATATTTCCATGATGTGGATACATTTTAGAGTTTAATCTTTTTATGAATTCTTCGTGTATAATTATTGGATTAATAATATCTAAAAGTTCTTTTTTCTCTTCTTCTGTTAAGTTATACATAACTAGTATGTCACTTATCTCATTTGTACAGTTTACCATATTAAACACTCCATACTTGCTTATTTTTTATACATAATATCTATATCGACATTACCACTTATTCCATCTATTTTACCATTATTGCATGATTGCCAGATTACATATTCACCTTTATAATCAGTTTCATTTGTATAATGGGCAAGCCAAACGGGTGAATTATTTTTATTAGTCCATATAGTCTCTAAGTAAAACTTACTACTGTAAAGCATGCCTTTATAACCATTTGCTTCTACTTCTTTTATAAAACTTTCTGCAGTACTATTTAAATCATAAAAGCTTATTTTATATGTATTAAAGTTTACCCAATTTTCCCAATCGAATGCAATAGGTAAATCTAAAGGCTCTCCATCTAAAGTCTTTATAACCCAATTGGCATGGCGAATTGCTTCCTCTTTTGTTGTTGCAGTACTATAAAAGTATACCCCTACTTTTAGACCTGCATCACGTGCTTTTTTAATATTTTCTTTAAAATATTCATCAATATATATGTCATTTCCACTTTGTCTTTGTGAACCTATTCTAATCATTACAAAAGATGCTCCAGCACTCTTTACTTTTTCAAAGTCTATATCACCTTGCCACTTTGATACATCTATTCCTATTTCTGTATTATCTGATTTATATTTATTATAGATATCTTTAAACTCTGTTCTAGTTGTATTTGGAATAGTTTTTTCTTCCTCGCTTGAAACAGTTAAAGTTACATTAACTATAGTTTCATTATTACTTGTATCAGTTAAGGTATATTTTAAATTATATTCTCCCTCTTTAGTTAAATCATAATTCCCAGTAATTTTACAATCTATATTCCTAGAGTAGTTATCTCCATATGTAATTAAATTACACATATCTTCATCATAGTTTGTTTTTACTTTCTTTTTAGTTCCACTAAATACAAGTGGAGGTGTTGTATCAAGTACAGTAATATTTAAATGTTTAACATATTTTTTATTATCATATGTGTAGTAGATATCAAATTCTTGGTCTCCTAATTTAGTCGTGTTTATTTTTATATTATCACTAGTAACACTTATATCATTATTTACAATATCTATAATATCATTTAAATATATATCACTATATACTTCGATAGAGCTCTC
>CANRDA010000032.1 GCA_947629285.1 uncultured Bacilli bacterium | reverse complement strand
AAAGTTAAAATAATTTACAAATAATTAAGTCAAATTATTTTGCAAAAAGTTGGTTATATTATTTTTCAAATTTATAATGTAAAATATAGTTTATATGGAATCTTTTATTCTAGGTATAGGGGGGGGTAGAATCTGGACGTGTTTTGCTTGATATTTCTAATAATGCCCTATGGTTTTTAACAAGTTTATTTATAGTTTGTATACTATATTATTTAATAGAAAAAATATCAAAAAATAAAATCCAAACATTTATTTATTCTTTAACACTATTAATATTAGGTATATTTTTAAATAAAATTTCTCCTATACTTTTACCTTGGAATTTAGATACAAGTTTAATATGCGTTTCATTTTATGCACTTGGAAATTTAACATCAAATTCAAAAATATTCAATATAGAAAGAATTAGTACTTTGAAAGTTAATTTAATATTAGTAATTAGCTTTATTATAAATATTATATGCATTAAATATAATGGAGATATTAATTTAAGTACAGGTGTTTATTCAAATTTTTCATTATTTTATGTAGGCGCACTAAGTGGAATATTTATGTATGTTTGTATATCGATTATAATTTCAAGATATTTTAAATTATTTAATACGTTGTTGTCCTATCTTGGCGGACATACAATGAATATTATGATTTATCATATGATTATTTTAAATTTGATTATTTATCCGATTATGAATAGATTTCCAATATTATATAAATATAATAATAATTTATCATTTGGATTTTTATGTGCTATAGTGATAATATTAGCAATTTTAATAGTAGAATATTTTATTAAAAAAATTAAAAGTTTAATAAGGTTAAATATAATTTATACAAAATAGTTATTTATATACAATTGCAAAAGCAATTGTATATTTTTTTTCATGAGATATAGTAACTTTTATATTATTAAATCTAGTAACGCACGCACTACCATCACTATTTGTAAGTATCTCAAAGTCTAAAAAATTATATTCTTTAGTATTAGGCATTGCTTTCATTATTGCTTCTTTTGCTGCAAATCTTCCACATAAATAAAGTAATCCTCTTTTTTTATACTCTAATTGTTCAGCTTTAGTTAGTACTAAATCTATAAATCTGTCATCTTTATTCATAAGTCTTTTGTTTTCAACAATATCGCATCCTATATTCATATTATCTCTCCAACTCTAACTAGATTATACAATAATTTTATTGAAAATAAAAGTATCTTTTGTTATAATGTTTATGGGTGATAGGATGGTAGAATTAGAATATCCATTTGATGTGGATTATTTAATAAAAAACAAAAAGAAAATAAAACGTGAACTTCTATTAAAACCTGGATTAATAGAAAAGAATGTTGCAATACTTGGTGGCTCAACTACTAGTGAGATTAAAAATATGTTAGAGATATTTTTATTAAATCAAGGAATAAAACCTAATTTTTATGAATCTGAGTACAATAAATACTACGAAGATGCAATCTTTGGGAATGATGAATTAGATAATTTTAATCCTGATATAATATATATACATACAACAAATAGAAATATAATAAATTATCCATCAATGTATGATGAAGAAGATGATATAAATAAAAAGTTAGAGAGTGAATATAGTAAATTTGAAAAAATTTGGGATACACTTTTTCTAAAATTCAATGCGACGATTATTCAAAATAATTTTGAATATCCTTATTACCGCTTGCTCGGTAATAAGGATGCAAGTGATATACATGGATATATAAATTATATTACTAAACTTAATCAAAAATTTTATGATTACGCAAATAGTCATAGTAATTTTTTTATAAACGATATAAACTATATATCATCTTGCTATGGACTTGATAGGTGGGCTAATCAGTTTTACTGGCATATGTATAAATATGCACTAGAAGTACCTGCAATACCTTATTTATCATTTAATCTATCTAATATTATAAAGTCTATTTATGGTAAAAATAAAAAGGCTTTGGTACTAGATTTAGATAATACTTTATGGGGTGGCATAGTAGGTGATGATGGTGTTGAAAACCTTGCTATTGGGCCTGAGATTCCAAGTGGACAAGTATATTTAGAATTTCAAAAATATTTAAAAGACCAAAAGAGTTTAGGCGTTATTTTAAATATTAATTCAAAAAATGAATATGAAAATGCAATAGCTGGATTAAATCATCCAGGAGGAGAATTAAAACCTGATGATTTTATAATTATTAAAGCAAACTGGAATCCTAAGAACATGAATATTAAAGATATATCAGAAGAACTTAATTTAGGTGCGGATAGTTTTGTATTTGTAGACGATAATCCTGCAGAAAGAAAAGTAGTTAAAGATTATATAGAAGGAATTGCAGTACCTAATATAGATATTCCAGAAAATTATATAAGAAATATAGATCACAATGGATATTTTGAAGTTACCAACTTTTCAAAAGAGGATTTAAAGAAAAGTGATTTATATAAAGATAATGCTAAAAGAAGTCAGATGATGTCTACATTTGATAATTATGAAGATTATTTAAAATCACTTAATATGAAAGCAGAAATAACATCATTTAAGCCAATTTACTTAGAGAGAATTTCACAGTTAAGTAATAAGAGTAATCAATTTAATCTAACTACTAAAAGATATTCACTTGCTGATATAGAAAGTGTTTATAACAGCGATGAATATATAAAAATATATGGTAAGTTAGAAGATATATTTGGTGATAACGGAGTTATATCTGTTGTAATAGGTAAGATAAAAGATGATGAACTACACATTGATTTATGGATTATGAGCTGTAGAGTCTTAAAAAGAAATATGGAAGTAGCCATGATGGATAAACTAGTTGAAAAAGCAAAAGAAAAAGGAATTAAAACTATATATGGTTATTACTATCCAACTTTAAAAAATAAAATGGTTAAAGATTTTTATGATTTACAAGGATTTGAACTTTTAAATGAAGATGAAAATGGTAATAAAACATACAAATTAGATATAGAAAATTATGAAAATAAAAATAATGTTATAGAGGTGATAGAATGAAAAAAGAAGAGATTTATGAAAGATTAAATAATGTATTTAGAGATGTATTTGACGATGATAGTATTACTGTATGTGAGACTACTACATCAAACGATATAGAGGATTGGGATAGTTTGGAGCACATCAATCTAATTGTTGCAGTTGAACAAGAATTTGGTATTAAATTTAATATGAAAGAAGTAACTACTATGAAAAACGTTGGAGAAATGGTAGATATAATTATTTCTAGGGTTTAATAGGTGATTGGATGGCATTAACATCGTTTCCCTTTTTGCTTTTTTGTACTTTAGTATTAATTGTATACTTTTTAGTACCTAAAAAAATCCAATGGATTGTACTGTCTATATCTAGTTTTATTTTTCTCTTTTATAATAATTTTAGTATAGAAACAGTTTCACAAGCAATCATAGTATTGTTTACTGCATATTGTTCAGGCATAGCTATAGATAAACATAAAGATAAAAAGAGATATCTATTACTTGGTGTTATTGTAATTTTAGGATTATTAATATATTTAAAATATACCAATATGTTTTTAAGACCAATTAATTATCTTTTAAATATGTGTAATATAAATTATAATTTTAAATTAGTAGAAAGAACATCGCTTATTGGAATTAGTTATTATTCATTAATAATGATTAGTTATATAATAGATGTATATAGAGAAACTTGTAAACCAGAAAAAAATATTTTAAAACTATCACTATTCATGTCTTATTTTCCAATACTAACATCTGGACCATTTATAAGATATAACGATATTAAAGACGGTTTATATGGAAAACATAAATTTAACTTTGATAGAATGTGTAGTGGATTAGTTAGAATACTTTGGGGAGTATTTAAAGTACTAGTTATATCGCAAAGACTTGGATATTTTGTAGATACTGTATATGCAAGTCCATCTACCTTTAATGGAATATATATATTTCTTGCTGTTTGTTTTTTCACACTACAGTTATATACAAATTTTTCAGGTTCTATAGATATCGTTATAGGTGTCTCTGAAATAATTGGAATAAAATTACCTGAAAACTTTAATTTACCATTCTTTTCTAAAACAGTAACTGAGTTATGGAGAAGATGGCATATAACTTTAGGTGCATGGCTTAAAGATTATATATTTTATCCTTTACAAAAATCAGACTTTGTTCAGAAATTAAATAAAAGTCTAAGAAATAGATTTGGTAAAAAATTCGGTAAAAAAGCATCACTTTATTTTTCTATGCTTATTATGTGGATTTTGATAGGAGCTTGGCATGGAGGAGAATATAAATTTATTATAGGTTCAGGTTTTATCCAATTTATTTATATTTTTTTAGAAGATATGTTAACGCCTATTTCAAACAAAATTAATAAAAAATTGGGAATAAAGACTGATGTATTTAGTTATAAACTGTATCAAGTTATAAGAACATTTTTATTATTTTCATTTGCTATGATATTCTTTAGAGCAGATAGTATTTCTAATGCAATAACAATAATAAGAAATATGTTTGTATTTAATCCTTATATCTTGTTTGATAGAACATCGTTGTTTATAGCAGGTTTAGATAGATTTGATTTTGAGATTTTAATAATTTCCTTAGTTGTTTTATTCTCAGTTCAGTTATTAGCGCGAAACGGAAGTGTTAGGGGAAAATTATTTAAGCAAAATTTAATATTTAGATGGACTATATTATTTGTTTTAATATTTGCAATAATAATTTTTGGTTGTTATGGACCTGGATATGACCCAGCAACATTTATATATAGGCAGTTTTAGGAGGAGTTATATTGAAAAAGTTAATTAAAAGTGTAGTTTTTATCGCACTATTTTGTATAATATGGAATTGTGTTTTCAAAGTTTTACGACTTGAACCAACTTCTATTTCTTATTTTTACGATGAACCCAAAGATTCATTAGATGTCGTATATATAGGAGCTAGTAACGTTTATAACCATTTTAATGCAACTTTGGCATACAATAAATACGGTTTTAAAACAGGAATACTTTCTACAGCTTCACAACCTGCTGCTTATATTAAATATTTGATAGAAGAATCTAGTAAATACCAAAGTCCTAAAGTTTATGTTGTAGACCTTGTAGGTTTAACATACGACGATAATTTATTGTTAGAAGGCGAGATAAGAAAAGTTTCAGATTCTATGAAATATTCACAGAATAGAACAGATGCATTAAACTATGTTTTATCATATACCGATATTCCTAAAAAAGATTATATTAATTATTATTATAGTTTTTTGAAATATCATGCTATTTGGAAAAATGTTACTAAAACAAGTTTTACAAAGGTAAACGAGACATCTTATAAAGGGTATAATTTTGCTTATTATAACTCAGTTAAAGTTGAACAGGAAAAGAGTTTATGGTGTGATTTTGAAAATGAACTTACTGAGGCAAACCATCAGGTTTTAAATGATTTAATTGAGTATTTAAATTTAAATAATGTTGAAGTTTTATTTGTAATACCAAGTAGAAATTTTACTGAAAAAGAGTGTGGAAGAATGAATTATGCAGCACGTATATTAGAAGAAAATAATTATAGTGTGATTAATTTCAATACATTAAAAGATTTTACGGTAGATTATAAAAATGACTTTTACGACATAATGCATTTGAACGTATATGGTGCGACAAAATATACATTGTATTTTTCTAAATATCTCAATGAAAATTATGATTTAAATGACCATAGAGATGAAGGCTATTGTTCTTGGGATAAAGAATATGAAAGATTTACTCAAGATTTTAAAAGATTAATGGGTATCAACTTTGATGAATTATTAAAAGAATACGATATTTATTAAAAGCAAATATTGTATATTGTGAAAAAGATTCTTTTATGCTATACTTAATTATAGGTGATAGTCTGAAAATAAATTAAAATTTTAATGACTATGTGTGCCTTGAACGAAGTGAAAGGAATGATTGGTTAATATGAAAAATGTAGATAAAATGTCAGATGATTTTAAAGATATTGAAAAAGAAGATATGGCAAAAACATATGTAATAGTAGGTCTATTATATATAATCGTTATTGCTTTATCGGTTTTATTAGTGCTTGGTATAAAACATCAGAAAAAAGTTATACTTGATAATGGTTCAAATAATAATACTAATGATACTACAATTCAAGAACCTACTATAAATGAGGAAGATAATTCAAATAATGATATAGATGATGATACATATAATGAATCTCCTAATCAAGATGGAGATAATGAGGAATCTTTTGATGGAGATAATTCAATTACAGATGAAAATAATAATGTAGAGGATAGTCCAATTACAGACGAAAATAACAATGCAGTGGAAAATCCAAATACAGATGAAAATAATACGTCAAATGAAAGCCCAAAACTAGATGAAGAAAGTTTACTTGACTATTTTAATTAATAGGGTGTAGTATGAAAAAAAGTGATAGTAAAAAAAGTATAGTAGATTATAAATGGATTGTTAAAATAATAATAATAGCTTTTATTATATCTATAATATTTAGCTTTATATCTGAAACTGCAATTCCTAATGTAGATATAGCTTTTGGAATATTGTTAACTTTAATTTTCATCTTTATTGGTATATTGTTTGATATGATAGGTGTATCTGTTACAGCTTCTAATGAATCTCAACTACACTCAATGGCATCGCAAAAAGTTAAAGGAGCTAAAATGGCAGTTAGTTTAAAAAAGAATGCTAGTAAAGTTTCTAGTTTTTGTAACGATGTTGTTGGAGATATTTGTGGAATAATTTCAGGGTCAACTGGAGCTGTTATATCTATAAAAATTGCTCAAAAATTTGATATTAATACTTTAATAATAACACTTATAATAATGGGATTAATCTCAGCTCTTACTATTGGAGGTAAGGCTTTAGTTAAGGGGTTTGCTATTAATAAAAGTAATTACATATTATTTAATTTTGCAAAAGTACTAAGTATTTTTAGGAGGGGATAATATTATGAAGTCACAAGGTTTTACTTTAATTGAACTTTTAGCTGTTATAACACTTCTAGCTATAATATTTATATTGGTTGTTCCAGCAGTAAATAAAATGATAGATAAAAGTAAAGAAACTGTTGACCAAAAACAAATTAATTCTATATTGAATGCAGCATATGATTGGTCTTTAAAAAATTCTAATAGCTTACCAGAAACAAATAATAAAATATATATATCACTAAGTGATTTAAAAGCAGATGGATTAATTGACTCAGATATAAAGAATGTAAAAAATAAGGAATTATATCCTGATGATTTAGTTATAAGTATTACTAATGTTGGAAACTCGTATAAAAATGAAGATAAATATGCTATTAAACAAGGTGCATATTTATATAAAATTGAGGAATCTAGTTTAACTAATGATAATCAAAAAGGACAACCAATCATAACACTAGAAGGACTAACATCAAATTCAAATGGAAATTATGTAGAAAATGTAAATATAAATAGTGATATTGCTAATGTAACATATAAAGCAGTGGATTCAAAATCTAATGATATAACGAATAAATTAAAAATTAGAATAACATATAATGATAAAGAGGTTTCAAAGGTTGATACTACTAAAGCAGGAATATATAAAATTATTTATACTGTAATAGATGATGAAGGCATATCTAATAGTGTAGTAAGAAATATAATTGTTTCTGATGAAGAAGTGCCTATAATTTCTGTACCTGAAAATGTTACAATTGAAACTTCTGTTAAAACTTTTGATTTAATTGATGGTGTATCTTGTACAGACAATAGTGGCAATTGCAATATATCGACAAATGGTAAAATTACTTTTGGAACGCCAGGAAAGTATGTAATAGAATATACTGCAAAAGACCCAAGTGGTAATACTGCTACTGAAAAAAGAGTAATAACTGTTAAATAAACCTTTTGGTTTATTTTTCTTTGACTTTGGATAAGTAAATATGTTATAATTGGTTAGGTGAATAGAAATGGTAAAATATGATGAAAGCTCAATAAAAATACTAGAAGGACTTGAAGCAGTAAGAAAAAGACCAGGTATGTATATTGGTTCAACTGATAAAAGAGGACTTCATCATTTAGTATGGGAAATAGTTGATAACGGAATAGATGAAGTTATCAATGGATTTGGTAAGAAAATTAAAATAATAATACACAGTGATAAAAGCGTTAGTGTTGAAGATGAAGGACGTGGCGTTCCTGTTGGAATGCACTCATCAGGTATGACTACTCCAGAAGTTATATATACAGTCTTACACGCAGGTGGTAAATTTGAAAACAGTGGATATACTGTGTCAGGTGGACTACACGGTGTTGGTGCAAGTGTAGTAAACGCACTATCTAAATGGATGGAAGTAACAATAAAAAGAGATGGATACGAATACTTTATAAGATTTAAAGATGGTGGTAAAGTAGATATCCCACTTACTAAAAGAGATAAAACTAGTAAAACTGGTACTAAAGTAAGATTTATGCCAGATGATACTATATTTTCTACTACTAACTTTTCATTTACTACAATCTGTGAAAGAATGCAAGAAAGTGCATTCTTGCTTGAAGGACTTACAATAGATGTAACTGATGAAGAGGATAATAAACACGAGAGTT
The DNA here is from genome assembly GCA_947629285.1 of uncultured Bacilli bacterium. Classification (GTDB taxonomy): domain Bacteria; phylum Bacillota_I; class Bacilli_A; order RF39; family UBA660; genus UMGS1613. The sequence continues at coordinate 1,535 of CANRDA010000032.1, read as the reverse complement.
TTTGTTATACAGACGGGCTAAAAGCATTTGTAGAATATATAAATGAAGATAAAACTGAACTTCATAAAGCAATGGTAATAAATGGTATTAAAGATAAAATAGAAGTAAAAGTTGCTTTTCAGTATACAGATTCATATTCAGAGAATATAGTATCATTTGTAAATAATGTTAAAACTATTGATGGTGGTACTCACGAAGTAGGGTTTAAGACAGCTCTTACTCGTGTATTTAACGAATATGCAAAAAATAATGGATACTTTAAATCAAAAGATAAGACTTTAGAAGGACCTGATACAAGAGAGGGACTTACTGCTGTAATAAGTTTAAAAATACCAGAAGAACTACTACAATTCGAAGGACAGACTAAAGGAAAACTAGGTACGCCTATCGCGCGTACAGTAGTTGATAGTATAGTATCAGAAAAGCTTTCATTCTTCCTTGAAGAGAATAAAGCAATCGCAACAAGTATACTAGATAAAATGCTTAAAAGTAGAAATGCAAGAGAAGCTGCAAGAAAAGCTCGTGATGAGGCTAGAAGTGGTAAAAAGAAAGATTCAAGAGAAAAAATAATAAGTGGTAAATTAACACCTGCTCAAAGTAAAAATCCAAGTATTAATGAACTATTCTTAGTAGAGGGAGATTCAGCTGGAGGAAGTGCTAAAACAGGTAGAGATAGAAAATATCAAGCAATACTTCCTTTAAGAGGTAAAGTATTAAATACAGAAAAAGCATCTTTAGATGAAGCATACAAAAACGAAGAGATTAATACTATGATACATGCAATAGGTGCTGGTGTTGGGTCTGACTTTGATATAAAAGATTCAAACTATGATAAAGTAATAATAATGACAGATGCAGATGTAGATGGTTCTCACATACAGATATTACTTTTAACATTCTTCTATAGATATATGAAGCCATTAATAGAAAATGGACACTTATATATAGCAATGCCACCACTATATAAAATAGAATGTGGTAGGGAAGGACAGTATGCTTGGACAGAAGAAGATAGAAAGAATTTACTTGAAAAATATAAAGGTAAACAGACAAAAACACAAAGATATAAAGGTTTAGGAGAGATGGATGCAACACAACTTTGGGAAACTACTATGGACCCTAAAACACGTAGTTTGATTAAAGTAAGTATAAATGATGCTGCCCTAGCAGAAAAAAGAGTATCAGTACTTATGGGAGATAAAGTAGACCCTAGAAAATCTTGGATAGAAGAAAATGTAGAGTTCTCACTTGAGGATAATTATAAAATAAATTAGGAGTGATTTATGAAAAAGACAAATGAAACAGAAGAAGTATTAGGACGTATTTATGATTATACTCTTGAAGAGATAATGGGTGAAAGATTTGGAGAGTATGCTAAAGACATAATTCAAAATCGTGCGATACCTGATGTAAGAGACGGGTTAAAGCCAGTTCAAAGAAGAATATTATATGCTATGTATAGAGATAAAAACACTTATGAAAAAGCACATAAAAAGTCTGCAACAGCAGTAGGTAATGTTATGGGTCATTACCAC
>CANRDA010000031.1 GCA_947629285.1 uncultured Bacilli bacterium | reverse complement strand
GGTACCAAACATAACTTTTAAATATTTAGCCATAATAACCTCCATATTAAAAATTTAATTAAATCGTGATAATTATATATTTGACAGAAAATATCCTTTATGATATTATCTTAATAGTGAGTGAGTAGTTCGCTGATAAACTAAAGGGAATACCGAGTGTATTCCAGCAAGCAATGACTTGTGGAAATCTTTAGTCAGGGGAAAACTCACTTTTTTTATACTTTATCCTCTTGAACACATATTTTTATTCCAACTATCTTACTATTTAATACATTATCTTTTCCAAATATTTCATAAAATGCAGATTTAAACTGTTCTTTTGTATAGTTTAACACATTATTTAAAACTTCTTTATGATTCCATAAATCATCAATATCATTATAGATAAACTTATCTATAACAGTTGTCTTAAGTATTAAATCACTGTCCACTACTTTAAAGTATATAGTATCTCCTATTTTTATTTTTTCTGACTTTTCATTAAGTAATCTAAATTCAACAGTTTTCTTACCACATTTCATATCATCATAAACACTTTTATATATATTATAATTATAAACTTCCATATATTATCCTCTTTAAAAGATTTATTTTATCTTATTATTTAATTTGATTTTTTATTGTATTAAATTCGAAATCCATAGGTATTATTTCACCATCTACATATCCTTGCTCTTTTGCTTTTTTTTGCAACAAATCATATTTTCTATCTACTTCAAAAAATGATACGCCTTTTACAGGTATTTGACCATAAATTGCAATCCCGTATTCACTTGTCATATTTGGGTCTCCATACAAATTTCCCATTGAAACAGCAAATGAACTCAATAAGGACTTAAATGTATCCATTTTATCTAATGTAACCTTTAAAGTATCGCCTTTTAAACTTCCATCTCTTAAACCCCAAACATCACCAAAACTTGCTTTGTTTTCTAATACATTATCAATAGGTATTAAATATATTCTATTTTTATTTTTACAAAGGTTGTGTTAAACATAATTACTGATAAAGAAATATTAGACATAAATTTGCAATTATATGAAATCTCAATTGTGTTTAATATTGTTTAAATAACCTGTTTTTATCGTCTATCAGTCATAAAGTAAAACAGAGCCTTTACAAAAATGTTCTGCTAACCTTTTCACTCTAAATAACACTTCTTCACGCTTTTCTAGTGGAAATGTACTACACTTTAATATTGCGTTTTCTAATACTCTAAGCCAAAAGTGTGTCTCTTCTTCTCCAACAATCGGTTCTATTGGAAAAGTATGGTCAGCTGAGCATTGAAATACATCTTCATAAATACCAGCTGGAAATGTTTGCATACCATAATTCATTTCAGTTGTTCCTAGAAGTGTTGTATATAGAATTGGCAACTGATTATCAGAGTAATTTATATCTTTACCAAAACATTTTGCAATAAATTTTGCATCTTCTTTATCTTGTTCGGTTAATGTTGTATTTGATAATCCATAATTATCTATTTGATTATTAAAATATCCACTCGTACCACAAGCTAAAAACGGAACTGGTTGTGATAGATTATACTCCATCAACATTTGCATAAATTCACTACCACCATCATCTAAACTATAATTAGTATTATATAAGTGTTGTAACTGAGAATTAAACTTAATTTTCTTATTTATACTATTTAAAAGCTTCCATAACAAAAGCTTTGAATAATTATATTTCTCCATTATTAAACTCCTTTCAGACACTTTATTATTAATGTTTTTATGTCATACATTTATTAAATATTCTCTAATGTATTGCTTTAATTTATGATTTCAAAATAAACTGTTCTATAAAAATATAGTTACTTATTTTTTATTTGATTTTTTTATTTTTATCACTTATTTCTTGAAAATCATCTTCATATTCATTAATCTTAAAACCACAATATTTTCTTGTTTCTTTTAGTTGATAGTATTCAAACACTATAAATTTACTATTATCAAAATAATTTCCTTCTAAGAAAGATTTATACTCATCATCATTTAAAGAATAAACTGCTGGATAAAAGCCTTTTTCCCCATTGTATAAAATAATTTCAGGATTTGTAATATCATATATAATATGAGTATTTTTACCTTTAGCATTTACTCTATCAAACTCTAAAAATGCATGTCCTTCTGGTATTCCATTATTTAATGAACATAGTGCTTCCACATAGTTTACCTTATAATCAAATAATCCCATACTGTTTAGAATCAATAATATATTATTTGCAAGTGCAGCTTTCTCAGCACATTTTGCAATACCCTTACCTTTTATTTGAGACATTGAACACACTCTACATTCATCATCTATTTTAATTCCATTAACCATGTAAAATTGAAGTCTTTCTACATCTCCTTTAGAAGATGTTCCATAATAACTGTTAATTTCACCTTCTAACAATTTAAACATTTCAATCATATGTGTAAAACTATTTTCATTTGGCAATTGTTGTATTTTAGGTAATAAATTATTCATGATTTCCATTAATCCTTGTCTATCTATTTTAAAATCCAATTCATCTAAACCAGTAAATATTCTAATCAAATCATTTTCATTAAACATACCTGTTCTAACTTTTACAGAATCACCATTATTAATAGAACCTTTAATTGATAATCTATCGTATATTTCATTAATATTCATAATCCACCTCAAAATTTTTTATATTATTTAATATCTTTATTAAATTCACTCTTCATCATTTCAAAAATTTTTAATCTTTCTTCTTCTGTAAAGATATCTTTTTGCCTTTCCTTTTCATTTAATGCCCATTTCCACATATTATATCCGAAATGCTTATCTTTATATTTTTTATTAAAGATATTAATTTCTTCTTTATATCTAGGTATAAAGTGAAAATGAACAAGTGGTTTTTCATTATCCCTATAAGCATTATTCATAAGACAAGCGAAATTAAACATAGTTGCTCCAAATACTTTTTTACAAACTCTTTCTAATTCCTTTTCAAGTATTCCAAGCTCTTCCCAAGCTTCTTTAGTTAATTCACTTAAAGATTCTTTATCATTTCCTATAATACAATACCCAACAAATTCTTGACACCAATCTCCAAAAATAATGTTCCAATTTTTTCCTTTATAAAGTTCCATAAACTACTCATCCTCATCAAATCTCTTATTACCTTTAATACTCTTAAAGTCATAAGCTTTCTTAAAACACAAATCTCTATATTTGCAAAACTCACATCCAATATTCTCTTTATCTATTTTAGGGTTAATATCAAACTTTGAATCTAGTACATTATCAAGTGTCTCATCAATCTTTTCTCTTACTGTTTTTATAACGCCATCTATCTCATCATTTGATAACATTCTTTTTAAACTACTAGAACTAAAATTACCATCTTTATTTATCTTAATTCCATCTATAACACTACTCTCCATATAGTTACTATCAAAGTTTTCTAGTATCTCTTTATCAGTATTGGTATATCCTATAAGTTTTAAACTCTTCTCTTTTTCTTCATCACTTTTGTTATCTAAAGTAATGTTTTGTAAATAAAATCCTGCAAAGTTTATATTCTTATATAAATAACTTGATAAATACATATAAACTGGAAGTTGTAATCCTATCCCACTATCTATATATTTTAAACTAGGCTTTTTAACATAAGTTTTATAATCTATAATTGCTGCAATAGTCTTATCTTTAATATTATCATAAACTATTTTATCTATAAAGCCTACAAAATTTATGTTATCTTTAAGAGGTATTTTAACAAATTTCTCAGTCTCACACTTCTTTAATTTAGAAAAACTATTTTGTTTCTCTAAGATGTCTTTTAAATATTTTAAATTATCTATTGCCCTATTTACAAAGAACCTATTTGAATTAGTTAAAACTATATCGTTATCTTTTATATAATCATTAACTGTACTTTCTATATCAATATCACTTTTAACAAGTTTTTCTAGGGTGTGGTGGTACAAATTACCCAAAGTAATACCAAAGTTATCATCGAGTGTTGATAAACATAGTATCTTATCTATATAAAAGCGAAACGCGCATCTATTATAGTTATCCATAAGTGTATAAGATAAATTAAAACTCTTTTGCTTTTTTATACAATCTCTTAATTTTTCAATAGATAATCCTGTAAATCTATGAGAATAAGTATTATAAGGTATATCATAGTTAGAGTTAAGTAACTCTAAAGTATCACTCGTTTTACCAAATTTTATTAACTCATCTAAATCGTTTGCAAGTGTGATTTCATCATCTATATCACTATAACTGGTACTATAATCTATCTTCCCTTTAATTGGAGGTGTTAAATCATCTATCAAGTTAGATGGATAAAATATACTAAATGGTGTTTTTAATTTATATGTTATAGTTAAATTCTTTATATTTTTAATCGCACTAATAGTACTAATTTTCTCAAAAGTATTCTTTTCTATTGTACTATCCATATAACTAGGTTTTATATTATCACTTATATAATCTTCATCTTTATATATCTTAGGTATTATACCTTGATTAAATCCTAACATAAATACATATTCATCAGTAAAACTATAAGATTTATAATCTACTACTTCTATCATATTTGTATACTTAGGATTTTTGATATATGTGTGTTTTAAATCATACTCTATTAGTGTTTTTAAATCTTTCTCATTATCACACCATATATATTTATTACAAATGTTTATGATTGTATTATAAGTATCTGTTCTATCATAACTAGAAATAGATTCTATTGCCTTTTCTATACCTAAATCTAGGTTATTTAAAAATGTAGTTCCTATTATATTAGACATTACTGGTATATTGTTAAATTTATCTATCTTTAAATTATAGAAATTAAATATTTTAGTTATTATATTTATATAATCATCACTTACATTAGTAAGTTTTATTTTATTTATATCTACTTTATCATTAATTAATTTAGATATACTTCTTGCTATAAACTCTACTTCTTCTTCTATATCCTCAAATTCATATATAACTGGAGTATAGTTATTTTGAATAGGTTTTATCTCTTTATAGTCTATATCTTTTAATAAATGTTTTTCAAACTTAGATAAGTTATAGTTATATATAATGATATTTTTTCCCTTTATAAAATTTTTAAATCTACTGTTAAATATAAGTAGATTGTTTTCTATTAATTCACGTTTAATACTAACTAAAAAATCTAACTTTTCTATGTTATAAGTTTTATCTTCTATATATATTAGGTTAGCTAAATATTCTTTCGCTACCTCATACTTTATTCCATACTTATTTATTAAATAAATAATACTTTTCTCATCATAATCAAAGTAGTATGAACTAATAAACTCACTCATACTCATTATTTTAACACTTACTAATTTCTTTATATTTTTAAGTAACTGTAATTTAGAATGCTTATCACAAATTATTATAGAGTTATTATCTATTTCTAACATACTACCACCACAATCATTATACAATATTTTTTAGTTTTTAAAAAGTAGTTATAGATAAAGTTTAAATAAATACTTTCCATATTTTTTCAAAGAAAAAAACTATCATAGATACTATAATAGTTCTTCATTATTTTTTTATTTTAGTTTTTTTATTTTTAGAATCTTCTTTAAAATTTCTAAAAAGATATTTATAGAATACTTCTCCACTTGAATTTATTATATTTTCATGAAGAGATTCATCAATTCCTTGTAACTCTTTAACTGCAACGCAATTCCAATATGGATTATTGCTTTTTACTAAGACATCACAGTGGGCATTCTTATTTGCTCCTTTAACTACCCTAGCAAATTCTAAATTTTCTCTTAAGTTGCCATTATTTATTATTACATCACCGTGAGAAAGTACATCCGCACCCTCTATATCACGGGCGAATAATAAATTCCAATATGAATTTTTACTGTTTATAATTACTTTTCCATGCGAGATTATATCCGCACCTTTCCTACACTTAGGAAATAGATAATTTAAAGTTAAATCGCCACTATCTATAATTATTTTACCGTGAGCTCTAATATCAGACCCTTCAATTGCAGAAAATGTAAAAGAAAGATTGGCATCATTTAATTTTAAAATATCGGACTCAAACTTTTCAAGAGTCAATTTATTGCCGTTTTTTTCCATAAATTTAAGTATTTTTTTAATTATTGTATCTCTATCTATCACAAAATACACCCCCTTTTCAATTTTTTTGTTTCTAATTTATAAGAAGCTATTGTATTATACACTATTTTAAATATATGTCAATGCTTTTATTAAAATTTGTTTAATTAAATGTATTAAAAAGTGTAATAGTGTGTTAAAATATAAATGGTGATAATATGAAAAAAAGAAGGATAAAGAAAGGTTCTATTGTAGTTTTAATATTTGTTGTAGTAGTAATTGTTTTTGGTGTTACATACACTATAAATACTATAAATTATCATAAAACTTATGATTATAAATTTAAAAAGATTGGATATAACGATAAGGAAGTAGAAACAATCGAAAAGTTAAGTGATAAGTCTAAAGATTATATTCTAACACTAGAATATAATAAAGATATTATATCTTTATTATATGAAAAATACTTTATTGAAGATAATTTAAAGGACTATGTAGACTATTACTTAAATAATGATAGTGATTATACTGATACTGTTGCAATAATAAATGTTGGGGCGAATAAAGATTGGTATACTGATACTAAAAAGACTGATTTATCTAAAGGACATTTAATGCTTACTAATAAATTTAATAGTTTAGATGAATCTTATAATTCAGATGATATGGTTAAGGTAAGTAATCAATACAGTTTCGGAGATAACCAAATGGTTACAGAAGAAACTTATAGTGCTTTTAGAGAAATGTTTAATGCAGCTAAAAAAGAAGATTTAACTTTAATAATTAATTCATCTTATAGAAGTTTTGAAGACCAAGAAGAAACTTACGATTACTACAAGAGTATAAGAGGTGAAAAAGAAGCAGATAAGATTGCAGCAAGAGCAGGTTTTTCAGAACACCAAACAGGTATGGCAGTTGATATACAAACTTATGGTTCTACTGGTGCGACATTTGAAGAGTTTGACGAATTTAAATGGTTAAGTGAAAATGCTTATAAATATGGATTTATATTAAGATATCCTAAAGGTAAAGAATACTTAACTGGATATGAATATGAGTCATGGCACTATCGTTATGTTGGAATTGAGGCAGCAACTTATATACACGATAATGACATTACATTTGACGAATATTATGCATATTTTGTAGAAAAGGATTAAAATTCCTTTTTTTATTCATTTTTTGAGTTATAATAATAATGGTGGTTCTATGAAAAAGAAAAAAAGAAAAGTAAATAAAAAAAGAGTATTAATTTTATTTTTAGTCATATTAATAATTATCATTTTAATTTTTTTAACACTCACCCTAAAAAGCAATAAAACTTTAAAAGATAAAGGATATAATAATCTTGAGATAATTGAAATAGAAAAACTTACTAAATCTGAAATTGATACTATATTAAAATATGATTATAATGAAAACTTAATATATATGATTGATAGTGAAAATTATAATCCTAATAAACTAAATTTATATTTAAAATACACATCTAAATATAAAGATATAGATTATTTAAAGATATTTGAACTTATAAATAATGATGAATTTAAAGAGACTAAGATAGATGAATATGTAAAATATTTAGATAAATATGATGTTTCTAATACTATTAAATATGTAAATGATTTAAAAGATGATGTAGAGTTAAATAATACAACTAATGAATTTTTAAGTGAAAAATACTTTATAGAAGATAACCTTGATAGATATTTATCATACTATGAAAAACATAAAGATTTAAGTTATAAAGAGATTGTTAAAAGAATAAATTCTAATCTTGATTATGAATTTTATACTGATTCTAAAGCAGCAGATTTATCTAAAGGAATGTATACTTTAGTAAATAAATTCTTCTACTTAGATAAAAACTATGTACCTGATGATTTAGTAGATGTTACTGGAATTTATGCAAGAGATAAAGCGCAACTTAAAAAAGTTGCTTATGAAAACTTTGTTAAAATGGCAGATGATGCAAGAAGTAAAGGTTTAACTTTAAAAGTTACTACTGGATATAGAAGTTATAGTTTTCAATCTACATTATACAATAACTATGTTAAAGCAGATGGAGTTAAAAATGCAGATACTTATTCTGCAAGACCCGGCTTTTCGGAACACCAACTTGGATATTCAGCAGATTTAACTAATAAAGATAATGTATCTTTTGATGAATTTGCAAATACTGATGAATATAAATGGCTTAAGGATAATGCATATAAATATGGATTTATAATGAGATATTCTAAAGAAAACGAATATATAACAGGATATATCTTTGAGGCATGGCATTATAGATATGTAGGAGTTGACGTTGCAACATACATATATGAAAACGATATTACTTATGAAGAATATTATGAATACTTTTTAAAATAGATAATATTCTTTTTTTTCATATAATATAGTGGTGATGGTATGGAAAAAATTATTTATATATTAATACTTATCATGCTAGAAAACAGTAATTTTTATAAGGATGTTAATACTATATACTCCCCTACTACTTATGACTTTGTAGTTAATAAAAATAATAAACTTACAAGTGACTATGTTCCAAGTGATTTAGAACTTATAGATAATAAATATGCATACGAAGATAAATATTTAAGGCATGAGGCTAAAGTTGCTTTTGAAAAGATGGCAAGTGATGCGAAAAGAGATGGATTTAATATTATAGCAGTATCTACTTATAGAAGTTATGATTATCAGGATAAACTTTACAGTGGATATGTTAAAGATAAAGGATTTTATTATGCAGATATGGCAAGTGCGAGAAAAGGTCATTCAGAACACCAAACTGGTCTTGCAGTAGATGTTTCTAATAACACATTAGATTATGATAATTTTGAAGATACAAAGGAATTTACTTGGATGATTAATAATTCGTATAAATATGGATTTATTTTAAGATATCCCAAAGCAAAATTTCATATAACTGGATTTAAGTATGAACCATGGCATTATAGATATGTAGGTGTTGAGGTGGCAAAATATATACATGATAACGATATTACTTTGGAAGAGTATAAACTAAATACTTGATAATATTAGATTCAAGTATTTTTTATCTTCAATCTTAGTTATACCAAAACACTTCTTACCTAAGTCTTTTAAAGATGCTCCTATGTGGTATAAAGTATCATCTATTATTATAAATCTATCGTGAAATATATTTGAATACTTTATTGTTAAGTTTGGATATTGTTTATTAAATTTATTTATATCTAATTTAGTTAAATAACGGCTACTTGTAACAAGGATTACATCTACATTATTTTTCTTATTAACTAACATATCTAATACACTTTTATCTATATAATTATCTATTATAATTATTCTTTTTATAGCTTGCTTTATCAATTCTATTATTAGACTATATGAATCATATATCTCACCATTAAAGAATATCTTTTGACTTTCTACTTTTTTAGGTTCTAATGCGTCAAACAACTCATCTATCTTTGAATCGTGTTCTAACATTTTTATTTCTATATTATTTATTTTTCTAAATATATCTCTATTTTCATTTATGAATTTTCTCATCGCTACAAAAGTATCCATTATTTTAATACTAACTATTGTAGCTACTTTTGATTTTAATATAGTTGCAAGCATCGCTACTCATTCTTCTGTAAATACTCTTGGGTTATATCTTCTACCACCATAGTTTTTCTTAAAACTTGAGGTCGAAATTTTCGACCTCAAGTTTAAGGTCTCTTGATCCGACATAACGAAACTAAATCTTTCTGGAAATTTTAATGGATTATTTTTTACTGCTTCATTTATTCTTTTAGTTTCAACTTGGTAAAGAATTGCCAAATCACTATCTAACATCACTTGTTTTCCCCTTACTTCATATATTAAATTTTCGATTTTTACTTCTTCTATTTCATTCATTTTATCACACCTACTATCCTTTTTAGATATTCTATATCTTCTATCTTATTTATTGCAAAACACTTCTTACCTAAGTCCTTTAAGGATGCTCCTATGTGATATAAAGTATCATCTAATATCATGAATCTATCGTGAAATATATTTGAATACTTTATTGTTAAGCTTGGATATTGTTTATTAAATTTATTTATATCTAATTT
>CANRDA010000030.1 GCA_947629285.1 uncultured Bacilli bacterium | reverse complement strand
TAAAAGAAAATGTATAGAAAATATAAATAAAATAAAGGTAAAATCAGGTAGTTTGTATATAAACTATGCACACTACCCTTCTTAGATTAAGGAGAGAATATGGAATATAATACTAGAGAAGAAGTACCTAATAAATTTAAATGGGATTTATCTAAGATGTATAAAGATAATAATGAAGTAGAAATAGATATAAAAAAAGTAAATGAACTAACCCCTAAAATACTTGACTTTAAAACTCATATAATGGATAGTAGTGATAGTTTATACGAATTTTTAAAACTAACAGAAAAGCAGGATAGATTAATAAGTAAACTATATGTATATTCTAAAATGAGTTTTGATGTAGATACTAAAAATAACAAAAGTAAATCACTTATGATGAAAATAGAAAAACTAAGTGAATCATTAAGTGAAAAGTATTCATTTATAGAACCTGAGATGTTAGAAAGTTCTTATGATACAGTATTAAAATATATAGATGAAAATAGTAAACTTAAAGAATATAAATTCTACTTAGAACAGATATTTAGATATAAACCCCATTCATTAAAACTTAATGAAGAAGAAATATTTACGAAAGCACTCAATTCATTTGGTAACTGTGCGGAGGCATTTAATAGTATAAATAATGCTGATATAGATTTAGGCTATGTAAAAAATGATAAAGGAGAAAGTGTAAAACTAACGTCAAGTAATTACATAACATTTATGAAAAGTAAAGATAGAACTGTTAGAGATTCTGCTTTTCATGCTATGTATAATTACTATAAAAAGTTAAAAAATACACTATCTTCACTTCTTGTAGGTGAGATTAAGGAATCCGCTTTTGTAACAAATGTAAAGAGATTTAAATCAACCCTAGAGAGAAGTTTATTTGACGATGATATAAGTATTGATGTATATAAAAATTTAATAGATACAATACATAAAAATATGAATCTAATATATGAATATATGGATTTAAGAACTAAAATACTTGGACTTGATAAACTCCATATGTATGATATTTATGTAGATTTAGTAGAGTCTAATAATGATTCTATTCCTTTTGAAAAGGGAAAAGATATTCTTTTTGAGGCTTTAAAACCTTTAGGAGATAAATATTTGGAAGATTTAAATAAAGCTTTTGATGAAAAATGGATAGATATATATCCATCAAGTGGTAAAAAATCAGGTGCGTACTCTTGGGGTTGTTATGATTCTTGTCCATATTTACTCCTTAATTATAATGATACTAGTGATGCAGTTAGTACTATGGGGCATGAGCTAGGACACTCTATGCACTCATATTATTCACATCAAAATCAAAACTATGTAGATTCTAACTATCCTATATTTTTAGCAGAGATTGCTTCTACTGTAAACGAGGTTATAATAAACGATTATATGTATAAAAATGCTAAAACTAAGGAAGATAAGATATTTTATTTAACTGAGTTTTTAGATACTGTTAGAACTACTATATATAGACAAACTATGTTTGCAGAGTTTGAAATGTTAATGCACGAAAAAGAGCAAGAAGGAATACCTTTAACAGAAGAAGAGATATCAAACACATACTATGAATTAAATAAACTATATTATGGAGATAGTGTTGTTAGTGATGAAGATATTAAATACGAATGGTCAAGAATTCCACACTTTTATACACCATTTTATGTGTATAAGTATGCAACTGGACTATCTAGTGCGCTTTCAATAGCTAGTCGTATATTAAAAGGCGACACTAAAACACGTGATGCATATTTAGAATTTTTAAGTAGTGGTGGGAAGGATTATCCACTTAATATTCTAAAGAAAGTTGGAGTTGATATGACTACTCCAAAACCAATTGAAGAAGCCTTAGGAATGTTTGAAGAAAAACTAGATGAACTAAAAAAGTTAGTATAAGATTAATTAAAAAATGAGCCGGTTACAAATTGTAACCAACTGAAATTGAAATCTTTATATTATGAACATAATAATACATATAGTAAGAGTTGCATTAGAAAATAAGGATAAACAATCATACTAAAGAAAGTTGAAACAACGACTAAAAGGAAAAAATGAAACCGTGACAAATTGTCACGCTTTGAAATCAAAAATATTAGATAGTAGAAATTATAATACCTACATTGTAGATATAGAAGTATTCATTACAATGTTAAAAAGAGCTTAAAATAAGGGGGAAAGTATGAACCAAGATAAAATGTATTTAATAAATAAAATATTTAACAATGAAACAATTAGAACTGTATGGGATAAAGAAAGTGAAAAATATTATATTAGTGTTGTAGATATTGTCGGTGTTTTAGTAGATAGCAAAGAACCTAGAAAATATTGGAATTGGTTAAAAAATAAGTTATTAAAAGAAGAAAATTTTGAAACGTCTAGTATTACTAGACAGTTGAAATTGAAAGCTAATGATGGTAAATATCGTTTAACTGATGTTGTGGATATTGAAGGTATGTTTAGAATAATTGAATCAATTCCAAGTAAAAATGCAGAACCTATAAAACAATGGTTAGCGAAATTAGGTAGTGAAAGAATTGATGAAGTATTTGACCCATCACTATCTGTTAAACGAGGTATTGACATTTATAGAGCAAAAGGCTATGATGAAACATGGATTCAAAAACGAATTAAAGGTATTCAGGATAGAAAAAAATTAACTGATGTTTGGAAAGATAATGGCATAACAGAGTCTAAAGAATATGCAATCTTAACAAATGAAATATACCGTGAATGGTCAGGTATGAAGGCAAGTGAATACAAAGCATTTAAAGGTCTTAGAAAAGAATCACTAAGAGATAATATGACTGATATGGAAGTAGCTCTTACTGATTTAGGTGAGATTGCAACAAGAGAACTTGCAAAAAAACATAAACCTTATGGTTTAGAACAAAATAAAAAAATTGCTCAAATGGGTGAACATGCGGCTAAAGTAGCAAAAGAAGATATAGAAAAAAATTTAGGCGAACGAGTAATAACTAAAGAAAATATGTTAAAATATGAATATGTTGATAACAAAGACAAATTGGAAAATAAAAAGGAGAATGTTGTATGAATAAAAGAGATTATTATGAAATCTTAGGAGTATCTAAAGATGCAGACCAAAACGAAATAAAGAGTGCCTTTAGAAAATTAGCCAAGAAGTACCACCCAGATGTATCAAAGGAGCCTGATGCTGCAGAAAAATTTAAAGAGGCACAAGAAGCATATGCAGTTTTAAGTGATGAGACTAAAAGGAAGCAATATGACCAGTACGGTCATGCGGCATTCGACCAGATGAATGGTGGAGCTGGATTTGATTTTTCAGACTTTGATTTCAGTGATATATTTAGTGAAATATTTGGAGATTCATTTGGAGGTGCTTTCTCAAGATTTTCAAACTTTACTAATTTTGGTGGAGGAAGAAGTGGTAAGGCTAGACCAACTAGAGGCTCAGATAAGATTATGAGAGTTGATTTAGACTTTTTAGATGCAGTATATGGTTGTAAAAAAAATATAAATCTGGATATATATGAAGAGTGTGATGAGTGTAATGGTAAAGGTGGTAAGGGTGAAAAAACTTGCCCAACTTGTCATGGACAAGGTACTGTTACTAGTGAACAAAGTACAATTTTTGGTACATTTATGACTAGAACTACTTGTCATACTTGTAGGGGTGCTGGACGTGTTTTCAATTCTAATTGCTCTAAATGTAGAGGTACTGGCAAGATAAAGAAAAATAAAGATTTAGAAGTTAAAATACCTGCTGGTGTTGATAATGGTACTCAGTTAAGACTTGCTGGTAAAGGAGATAGTGGGTCTAATGGAGGTCCTAATGGAGACTTATATTTAGAATTTAGAGTTAAGGAACACCCCTTATTTGAAAGAGATGGAAGTGATATATACTTAGAACTTCCCATAACTATTACAGATGCAGTACTAGGTTGTAAAAAAGAGATACCAACACTTTATGGTAATGTAAAATTATCAATAGATGCAGGCGCACAAACAGGTGATAAACATAGATTAAAAGGTAAAGGTATTGAAGATGTAAGAACTGGTGTAAAAGGAAATATGTATGTAGTAATAAATGTTATAATACCTAGTAAATTAGATAGAAAGCAAAAAAAACTGTTTGAAGAATTAAGTGAAACTGATTTAAAAACAAGTGAATTTAAAAAAATAGAAGACTATTTAAATAAAAATAAATAGTTTTTTTTTGAAATAAAATGAAATATTTATTGAAAATATTTCATTTTTATAGTATATTTATAATAGTAGGTGGTTGTAATGATAGACGGAATTCTTTTGCTTTCTGCACAAGAATTGCAGGATAAAAAAAGAAAGCTACAGGTACAATTAAGCTCATTACTTGAGCAAAAGAATACAACAAAAGATGAAATAAATGAAATAAAGTCTGAAATTCTTCACATAGATAAATTGATAGAAAAGAAAATTGGTTCTAAAGAGATAAAAAGACAAGAAGAAGTTAGACAAAGAAAATCTAGGAAAGATGAGATTGCTATTAAAACATATTATGGAATTAAACAGAAGTATAGAAAAATATGTGAAATTACAGTTGCAACTAATCGGTTTATAAAAGCATTTGATTTATTAAATAATGAATACGAAGATGAAAGAGTATTAGTGAAGTTATAATGCAAGTTGAAAAAGAGGCGTTTGCAGGACTTATAGAATGCTATAAAGAACTTCCAATTCAAATTAAAAGAACAGAAATTATAAATGAATTAGAGTATATAATATCAAATTATTCTAAGTTATGTACTAAAATGAATATAATTCCTAATATTATTTTGAATAAAGAAATGCTAAATATAAATCGGGACGATATAACAGAAGAAGAATTTTTACACGCTTTATTTGCTTATGTAAATGCACTTCAGGATATAAGTGGTGAATTTATAAATAAAATTACAGATTTGATAGAACAAAAAAATAGATAGTGAGGTATATATATGGAAGAAAGAATACTAGAAATAATGAAACCCTTTTATGATAAACAAAGGGAAATGACTAGAACAGAAAATGGAGAAACAATAAAAGAATTAAAAAGTAGATTAGAGTCATTAGAAAATCAAAAAGAAACTGAAATAGAAGAATACGTAAATAATGCAGTAAATGATAGAATGAATAGTTATGCAAATGGAAATATGAATATAGACCCAGGATATGTGAATAAAATAAGAAGAGATTTAGAAGCATCATATAAAGAAAGAGAAGATGAACTAAAAAGAGAAATAGAAAAAACAAAAAGCTTTACTCATAGACAAAAAGTATATAATGAGTTGTTAGATGTAGCTACTGAAGTAAGACAAAATTTATATAAAGAACAAAAAAGGTTAGAAACAGAGTTAATTAAAGCAGAAATAGCTGTTGAAGAATTAAATGTTCAAGTATTAAAATCAGAATTAATATTAAAAAATTCTACATATAGTAGAAATAATATGGATATATATAATAAGTTAAGCGAAAATAGAAAACAAGCACAAAAAAGATTACAACAAATAAAAGATGCTCAAGATAAGATTCGTGAATGTATGGAAATAACAAATAATATAGAAGCTCCAAAATTTAACGATGATATAGAAGAAATAGATGAAATTAAAGATATTCAAGAAGAAAAACCGTTAGATGTAGTGTTGCCTGAGGATACAGAAGAGAAAAAAGAAAATAATGGTGCGGCTACACCTGATGAAGAAGATAAAAATGATGAAATATCTACCGAAGATACTTCTGAAAATAATTCTGAAACAACTGAAACAACTGAAGAAAATGATGAAAATGATAAAGAAACTGGAATATCCGATGGAGATACTTCTGATAACACTTCTGAAACAACAGGAGAAAATGATAATGATTTAGATGACGATATTGGTGAAATTGGCGACGATGAATTAAATCCACCTGATCAAGATATTCCACCAGTAGAGGATGAAGAACCTGTTAAAGTCGTTAAAACAAGGGTTTGTGATTGGATTAAATCTCATAAAAAACAAATATTAATCGCATTAGGATTAACAGCTATTGCCATTGCCTTAGTAGTTATAGTAACGCAACTTTTACCAGCTTTATTAGCCGCACAACAAGCTACTCAAACAGCAGGTTTGTTATCGCAGATGTTATCAAACGGACAACTTTGGTTTACATCTTCTTTAAGTGAACAAGCTATGCTTCACAGTGCCAATACTGCTTTAGCAAGTCAAGTAACTTCTCTAACGGGTATGTCTACTGGTTTTTCAGCTTCAAGTGGTCTTTGGACAATAGGAGGTCAGGCACTACCATCAGCTGCAAAAGCGGCAATAACAGCAGCTTTAAAAGCACAAACAGCAACTAAAGTAGCTACAGGAATCTCTTTAGGACTAGGAGCTGTCGGATTAGGAGGATTAGGTTCTGGATTATTAATTGGAAATAAATCAGAATCATATAAAAAATATAGTGCTGAATTAAAGTCTTTAAAAGAAAACCTTAGTAATATATCAGTAGAAGATTTAAATTCAAATTTGGAATCATTAAGTGAACAAATAACAAATGATAATAGTCTTAAAGATAAAGAAAAACAAGTTTTATTAAAGAAAATAAAATCTTTATTAAGAAAAAAAGGAAAAGAACAAAATATGGGTCAAACACAAAATGGACTTGTTGCAGAAGATTTAGTTGTGCCAACGCTTCAAGAAAATGATGAGGAAGTACCAGAACTTCAAGAAGATGTAGGAGGTTTTACATTATGAAAGTAGATACAATAATTACCTTAGCAAATAACAAAAACTATCTTTTACTATTAGAAGATGATTTAATGGATGAAGATTATTTCTTATCTGTATTGCTAGATTCAAATGATGAACCAACAGATGAATATGCTGTATTAAAGGAAATAAAAAAGAATGGAGATACATATATTCAAAAAATTAATAATCCAGTAATATTAAGTCAATTATTAGAAGATTATAAAATTCAATATGAAGAAGATAATGAAAACAATTAAAAAACGTATTTAAAATATTACGTTTTTTTGATATAATTTTTATGGTGGTAATATGGAATTAATAATAGGCTCACATGTTTCTTTTAATAAAAACGAACAATTATTAGGAAGTGTTAACGAAACAATCAATTATGGTGCAAATACATTTATGTTTTATACTGGTGCACCACAAAATACACAAAGAGTACCAATAAACGATAAATTAACTATGGAAGCAAAAACATTAATGACTAAAAATGGAATAGATATAAATAATGTAATTATTCATGCTCCATATATAATAAATCTTGCAAATCCAAAAAATTTTGATTTCAATGTAAGATTTTTAAAAGAAGAAATATCACGTGCAGAAAGCTTAGGAATTAGTAAAATTGTCATTCATCCAGGTAGTCATGTTGGACTTGGTGTCTCTTTAGGAATTAAAAATATAATTGATTCACTCAATCTAGTCATTAATAAAAATACGAAAGTTATAATATGTTTAGAGACAATGGCTGGAAAAGGCAGTGAGATAGGAAGAAATTTTGATGAAATAAGACAAATAATAGATGGTATAGATTTAAAAGATAAAATAGGTGTTTGTATGGATACTTGTCATTTAAATGATGCTGGATATGATTTAAAAGATTTTAATAGTGTACTTTTAGATTTTGATAAAATAGTAAGTTTAAAATATTTAAAAGTTATACATATAAATGATTCAAAAAATGAAATAAATACACATAAAGATAGACACGAAAATATAGGTTTTGGAACACTCGGTTTTGATACTTTAATTAATATTATATATAATGATAAAATAAAAGAAATTCCTAAAATATTAGAAACTCCTTATGTAGGTGTAAACCCTCCATATAAATATGAAATTAGTATGATTAGAAATAAGAAATTTAATCCTGATTTAATAAATCAGTTATCAAAATAAGTATCCTTTGTACCTTTTTTTGTAATATAAAAATAAAGTTTTGATTTTTTCATATTCTATTTGATTTATATTGTTTTTTAAATCTTCCATATATTTTTTTTCGTCAACTAAAATATCTTCCCAATTGTTCTTAATTAAATTAAGTAAATATTCTAGTTCATTATTACTTAAATGAATATTGTTTTTTATACCAAATTCATTTAATTTTTCTTTAGTTAATAAATCTATGTAATTTGCAATTAAACTTTTCATGTGATATTCACCATTATAATATATGATTAAATAATGTAATAATGAATAAAATAATAGTAGGTGATTTTAATGGTTTTGTCAAATAAATTCTTTTTTCAATTTAATGGTTATATATGAAAAAAACAATAAATAAATATAAATATCATAAAAAAAGAATTAATCAAGAAGAAATAATTGAAAAAAGATATAAAATATTAGTAATTATAATAATTATTATAATGTTGTTGTTATTATCGTCCCTTTTTTATATACAAATAATAAAAAATAATTATTACAAAGATAAACTTACTTCACTTACTGTGACGATAGTAGAAGGTGATTCCGCACCAAGGGGTAGAATATATGATAGAAATGGTAATTTGTTAGTAGATAATATATCAGTAAGAACTATATATTATAAAAAACCTTCTAATGTAAAAACAAGTGATGAGATTAATATAGCTTATAAAGTTGCTAGTTATATAGAGGTAGATTATAGTAAATTAACAGAAACTATGCTTAAAAACTTTTGGATTTTAAATAATCAAGATAAAGCAAAAGAAAGAATAACACATCAAGAATGGAAAGATTATGAAAATAGAAAATTAACCTCTGATGATATAAATAAATTAAAGCTTGAAAGAGTTACTATAGAAGATATAAAAGATTATACTGAACTTGATAAAGAGGCTTGTTATATATATAATCTTATGAATAAAGGGTATTATTATACTGAAAAAACTATAAAAAATGAAAATGTAACTGATGAAGAGTATGCAATTATAGCTGAAAATATAGATACATTAAAGGGATTCAATGTTAAACTTAATTGGGAGAGAGAATATCTTTATGGAACTGTTTTTAAAACGATGTTAGGTAGTGTATCTTCTAGTAGTAGTGGAATACCTTATAATTTAAAAGATTATTATTTAAGTAAAGGTTATGACCTCACTGATAGAGTTGGAACTAGTTATATAGAATATCAATATGAAGATTATTTAAAAGGTACTAAACCAACTTATGAAGTTAATTCTAATGGTAGCTTAACAGAAATAAAGAAAGGTTCACGTGGTAACGATATCATTCTTACTATAGATATTAAACTTCAACAAGAAATTGAAAAAATAATGGAAGAAGAGTTAAAAAAAGCTAAAAAAGAAAAAAATACACAGTATTTGGATAAATCTTATGTAATAATAAGTGACCCTAGAACAGGTGATATACTTGCTATGGCAGGCAAACAGATATTAAAAAATGAAGATGGTTCTTATGATATATATGATTATACACCAGGTGTAATTACTTCATCAGTAACGCCAGGTTCAATAGTAAAAGGAGCATCACATATTGTAGGATATAATAATGGTGCGTTAAAAATTGGAGAAATAAGGAAAGATGAGTGTATAAAAATAGCAGCAACCCCTTTAAAATGTTCATATAAAAATTATGGTAATATAGATGATTTAGGTGCTTTAAAATATTCTTCTAATGTATATCAATTTTATACAGCTATCAAAGTTGGTGGTGGGACATATAAATATAACGAGCCTTTAGTTATAAATGATAAAGCTTTTGATATATATAGAAATACATTTGCTGAATTTGGACTAGGTGTTAAAACTGGTATTGATTTACCTAATGAATCATTAGGTTATAAAGGTACTAATAGATTATCTGGATTACTTTTAGATTTTGCAATAGGACAGTATGATACATATACCCCAATACAAATCTCACAATATATGTCTACGATTGCTAATAATGGTGTAAGAATGAAACCAAATATACTTAAAGCTGTTTTTTCAAGTGAAGGTGAAGCATTATCGAATCTAATATATGAAAATAAACCTATAGAATTAAATAAAGTAAACACTGAAAGTATTTATATTAAAAGAGTTCAAGAAGGTTTCAAACAAGTATTAAGTCCAGGTGGGACAGGTTCAGGTTATGTAGATTATCAGTATAAACCAGCTGGAAAAACTGGAACTGCTGAGAGTTTCTTAGATACAAATAAAGATGGTGTTATAGATACAGCGACAATAACAACGACGTTTTCTGCTTACGCACCATATAATAATCCAGAAGTAGTTTTTACCGTAATCACACCAGATGTATCACCAGATGACGAGCAAAATACAAGTTTTAGTAGTATAAATAAAAGAATAAGTCAAAAAGTTAGCAAAAAATACTTTGAAATTTATGGATAATTTGCTATAATATATTGGTAATGTTGAAAAAGGAGGAGATACTATGGCAAAAAAAGGAGAAGC
>CANRDA010000029.1 GCA_947629285.1 uncultured Bacilli bacterium | reverse complement strand
ATAATTAAATCAACTCTCTTTTTATCTTGATTTAATTATATCACGATTTATTTAAAATTTTTTAAGCGATTGCCATACAAAACAAAATTTTACAATAATTACATTAAAAATCTAACTTAATCGAAAACACCGTAATCATAGACTGATTCGGTGTCTTCGACAACTCAAAAGATTAAAGAACTACCTAACCTTTCAAATCAAATGTATCCCTTTTTATGAAGTTTCCTTCACAAATACATTATATTATAAAATTTAATTATATTCAATGAAATTACTTACTTTTTATAAAACTTCTTGAACACCTATAAGTTAAAAACATATAACCACCATACACAATAACCATAAAGAGTGTTGTTAAAAGTATATTAGAAGTTAAATCTACATGGCCAAGCATAACTATTAATTTATTAATTTCTCTTAATCCAAAATAACTATGAATTAAAGCTATTACAAGTGGGAATATAAATGTTATTGCAATTTGTATAAAAAGTGATTTATTAATTACTTTATCACTCGCACCTAAATTTCTTAATATTCTATATCTATTTTTATTATCACTTGCCCTACTCAACTCACCTATTGCAAGTATTGTAGCTGATGTAATTGCAAATGTAATACCTAAATATAATCCTAAAAATATTAGTATTGCTTTAATACCTATACTAGAAGCTTCCATCTCTGTTTTTGTTTTAATAGTAACATATGAATCATCAAACTCTAGTGATTTTATAAAATCTCTAAATTCATCTTCTAATTTTTCATCAGTATTTACAAAATTACCAATTAAATTTAAACCGTGTAATTTTAAATCTTCAACTAAATAATCACTTACTACAACTACCCCACTATTACCTTGACTAGTATAGTTTTCAAGAGCAATATTTTGTATATCATCACTTGGTTTTAGATGAACATTATTTAGAGTTATTCCCTTTTTTGAACCATTATATGGTGTTAGAATATCTAATACCATATCAATATTTGCAGTAAGTAAATACTCATCATCCTTAATATCAATATTAGGCATATTATATAAAGTTAATATATTATTGTAATCAGTCTCACTTATAATATACATATAAGAATTAGTATAAGTATCCCCACTCAAATGTTCAGTCTTTAATTTATCTATAGCCTCTTTGCTCATAAAATCCATATAGTGTAACTCATAACTATAATATATGGGATATAGTGCATATTCTTTAGAATAATTTTTTATATCACTATTCTTTATCGTTTTTATAGTCTCATCAAAGGTACCCGGTTTATTGTCATTAGCGTAAATATTTACTGTATAATCTGATAAGTTATTCTCTTTTAAATCACTATTAAACACACTAGATAAAGACATAGAACCTGATAAAATTCCAATAGTAAGTAAAAGCATTAAACTTATTATAGTTGTTGATACTACTGTTGTGTTAATCTTACTATTAATCTCTTTTAATGTGAACATGTTAAGGTCTTTATAATAAACTTTTTTGATGAGCCCTATTACTTTTACTAAAAATCCTGATAGTGAGAAAAAGAGTAAAAATGTACCTAGGGCTCCCGTTATTAGCATTATACCTGTTTTCTTATCTAAAGAGACTATTGCTCCTGTAAATAATAAGTAGTAGGCGTAACCTATTAATACAACTGATAAGATTAAAGATATAACTGTCGTATATTTATTTCTGAATTTAACACTTTCATTTTTCTTTGATGCATTTATTAAATCTATTAATTTATATCTATTTAAAGTAATTACATTAAATATAACTACAAGTATAAATATTATTCCAAAATAAGTTATAGTTTTTATAAGCGCACTATATGAAAATACAAATCTAAACTCATTCATATCTACTTCAAACAGTTTAGATGTAAGTATACTTATAAACTGAGATGAAAATATACCTAGAAATAGTCCTACTATTAAAGATACAAGACCAATAAGTACTGTTTCTAATACTAGTATTAAAGATACTTTTCTTTTAGGCATACCAAGTATTTCATATAAACCTATTTCTTTTTTTCTTTTCCTTATTAAAAAGTTATTAGAGTATACTATTAAATATCCAAGTATTATAGATACAAATACTGATATATACCCTATTATGTATATTAATAAATCTATTATTTCTTTTTTTGCTTCGTTTAACTTTAACATAGATTCCTGTGCGTCTATTGAGTTAAACATATAAAACATAGCAACTGCAAATACTAAAGTAAAGAAATATATACTATAATCTTTTATACTTTTTTTAATATTTTTTATAGATAACTTAAATAACATTATTTAAATCACCTCCAAGGAGGGTTACTACTTCTATTATATCCTCAAAGAATTCTTTTCTAGTTTTATTACCTTTAGTAATACTAGAAAATATCTTGCCATCTCTCATAAATATTATTCTATCTGCAAATGAAGCAGTAAATGCATCGTGAGTTACCATAAGTATCGTTGCTTTAAATTCATCGTTTAAGTTTTCTAGTTTTTCTAATAACATCCTAGATGATTTAGAATCTAAGGCTCCAGTTGGCTCATCTGCAAGTATTAGTTTAGGATTTGTTACGATTGCTCTTGCTGATGCGACTCTTTGTTTTTCTCCTCCTGATATTTGATATGGATATTTATCTAATATATCAGTTATCTCTAATTCTTTTGCAACTTTTAATACTTTATCTTCTATGTTTTTTATACTCTCTTTATTTATAGTAAGTGATAGTGCGATATTTTCTTTAGCTGTTAGTGTATCTAATAAGTTAAAGTCTTGAAATATAAATCCTAAATCTTCCCTTCTAAATTTATTTAGACTATTACCTTTTAGTTTAGTTATATCAGTACCATCTAAATAAATATGTCCACTAGTTACTCTATCTATTGTAGATATACAGTTTAAAAGAGTGGTTTTCCCACTTCCACTAGCTCCCATTATAGCTAAGAATTCACTCTTTTTTACATCGAATGAGATATTATCTATTGCTTTAGTTATATTACCTTTATTGCCATAATATTTCTCTAGTGAATCTATTTTTAATACTGTTTCCATTTCATCACCTCAAGTTAATTATACTATAAATAGTTTTATTTAAAAATCGAATTATATTACATATCCTTACATTTTTGTAAGAAAAAATATTAAGTTACAAAATATTGATTTTTAGTATAATTTATAGTATATTATTATTGCACTTGAAAAGGTGTATTAATATGTAAATGTTAGCCGCTTATTTATGGTGCGAGTTATAAATGATTCCGATTGAAAATGATAAAATTACTGTCAAGAATTTGTTTTCCTGACAATTTTTTATTATACTTTTACTATAAATATAGAAAAAAGATAACAAAAGTTATCTAATTTATTCCATATTTTATAGAACCATCAATTTCTATATTTTTAGAATTTTCAAATTGTAATATAACACTACTATAATGACTACCAGTATTATCTATTCCTATACTTTTTACTTTTACATCACTATATTTATCTGCTGTAGTTGTTTCAAGCTCATATTTATCATTAATGTTTATAGTGTATAAATATCCTTGTCTATCTATTATGTATACTTTATCATTAGAAGTGAATCCGTAATTAATATATAATTTATTGTTTGAATCATCTGTTATATATTTATTATCTGACATTAAAGATGCATCATAATTAATCAAAAGACCTTTTCTTTGTATATAAAGTAAAATATCATACACATCTTCAAATGGCTCTGAAACTAATCCATTATTATTTATAGAAATTGCAACCTCATGTCCATCAGTAGTATGAGCACCTACATCTGTTGAATTTAAAGGATAATTTGATTTACCTATTTTATCAAATTTGTAATTTGTATTTACTTGAATAAATTCACTTTCTATTGTTTTAAAATCAAGTGTAAATTTATCATCACTATCTTGTTTTATGTATTTATAATTTTCCCTATAATATACTTTTCCATCGTTTGTTAAAAGTACAATGTTTAGATTCTCACAATCATAAGCCACATGTTCCATAACACTTTTTACATTTGTTATATTTTTAAATGTATAAGTTTCTTTTGTCTTTTCATCTAGTAATGTCAAGATTCCATTGTTAATTTTAAATGTATACTTATTACCATCATTTTCAACGCAAGAATCAGTTACAGTAATATCTGTTTTAGCACTATCATCTATCCACTCTTTACTATTATAAACGATGTTGCCATTTGTAGATACATCATATGTTTTTATATCTGTAAAATTATACTTTGATAAATCTATTGAATTGTCGTCATCTATATTATCGTCTACATTATTATCATTTACTTGATTATCGTTTGTGTCATTACTTGTATTATTATTTTTATTCATTGATTTTACAAGTAAAAATATTACAATTACGACTAATATTACTACTAAAACTATTGTTCCTATTATCGCTACTGTCTTTATTGTTCGGTTATTGTTTCCATTATTATTTGGAATATTCATATTTTGATTATTATTTTGTATTTCATTATTTACATTATTTTCTTGATTCACTTTATCACTCCTATTCTATATAGCAATATCATACATACCCCCTCTTATAAGCAATAAATTACAAATTAGGTTATTATAACTTCTACACTTCTCTATTATGCTTATAACACACTTTTTACAAACTGTAATCATTTTTGTGTTCATTTTTTGAATATATAAATTATATTTAAAATAAAATACAATAATATTGTAAAGGTTGTGAATATATGGAAAAATTTATACCGACAAAAAATGAAAAGGTAGTCATTTCAATAAGGTTAGAAATTGACAAACTAAATAAAATTGATGATATTTCTAATAAAATAAACATAAGTAGAAATGAATTAATCAATCAATGTTTAAATTATGCTTTAGAAAATGTAGAGTTTTCTAAAAAAAAAGAACTAGGTCATCCTAGTTTTTATATAATTCTATTTTAATTCCATATTTAATTTTTTACTATTTCTTTTATAGTTTTTATATTTATATTAGTTTTATTATCTAATATTTCATTTATTATTAACGTTTCCAAATCATTTTTTATAATTTTATCTATTTTTCTTGCACCAAATTCACTATAATTAGATTTATCAATAATCTCTTCGATAACACTACTAGATATTTTTATTATAATATTTTTACTTTTATATTTTTCTTTTAACTTCTTTATTTTATTATTTACTATTTCTTTTATATTATCTTTTGTCAAATAATCAAATTTAAGTATATTATCTATTCTATTTATAAAAGGTATACTAAAGTTATCTTTAAGCTCATTATTTACTTTATTATTACTTTCAAAACCTATATTTTTAAAATTATAACCTACATTAGATGTCATTATTATTATAGCATTATTGAAATATATATCTTCTCCTCTAGCATCTTTTACCTTACCATTATCTAGTATTTGATAAAATAAATTTATTACATTAGGATGGGCTTTTTCTATCTCATCTAATATCAATACTGAAAAAGGATTATCTTTAACTATTTCAAGTATATTTTTATTATCACTATACCCTACATATCCTGCAGGAGAACCTATTAGTTTACTAACTTCGTGTGGTTCGCTATACTCACTCATATCAAGTCTAATAACACTATTTGATACTTTATGTGCGAACATATTAGCAAGTTCTGTTTTACCAACCCCACTAGGTCCTGTAAACATCATGGAATAACACATCCCATCATCTTTAAAACCTAGTTTTAATTTCTTATATACTTTAATTAACTCATCTATATTACTAGTATTTCCTATTATCTCACTTTTTAACTCCTTTTCAAAATCACTAATTATAGATTTATTTATATCCTTTAATTCATATATAGGTACATTACTTTTTCTTGAGACTATTTTTATAACGTCTTCCTTGGTTACTATATTAGTCTTTTCTTTGGTAAGTTCTAGTTCTAACTTATTCATCTTAGACATCAATTTATTTTCTTTTTCCTTATAACTAGATGCCCTTTCATAGTCTTTTTTAATTAAATAGTTTTTCTTCGTTTTAATTATTTCTGTTAATTCTTTAGATAAAGTATTATAAGTCTTTAACTTTTTATTTTCTTTTAGTGATACATGAGCAGCAACCTCATCTAATATATCTATAGACTTATCTGGTTCATATCTATTTTTTATATATTTATCAGATAGTTCTATTATGTAGTCTATAACTTCATCACTAATATAGGCTTTATGGAAGTTTGAATAAGTATCTCTTGATTTTAAAAGTATATCGCGTACTGTCTTTTTATCGGGAACACTCACTTCTACTTTTTGGAATCTTCTATCTAAAGCCTTATCTTCTGATATAAATTTTTTATATTCAGCTTTAGTAGTCGCACCTATACATCTCATTTTATTACGGGCTAGGGCCGGTTTAAATATATTTGATGCATCTATTGCTCCTTCTGCTCCACCCGCACCGACTAATGTATGTATCTCATCTATAAAAAGAATTATATCGTCGTTTTCTTCTAGTTCTTTTAGTATTTTATTTACTCTTTCTTCAAACTCCCCACGGTACTTGGTACCAGCTACTGCAGTTGCCATATCAAGTGAGATTATTCTTTTGTTCCTTAGATTATTAGGTACATCACCACTAACTATTTTTCTACTTAACTCTTCTACTATGGCAGTTTTACCAACCCCTGCCTCTCCTATTAATACTGGATTGTTTTTCTTTCTTCTTGATAATATTTCTATAACTAATCTTATCTCTTCATCCCTACCTATTGCTTCATCAAGTAACCCGTCACGCGCCTTTTTAGTTAAATCCACACCTAGTTCATCTATTAATAATTTTTTATTTTTAGTCTTTTTAGTAGGTATTTTATAAGCAAATTCACTGTATAGTTCATCTAAATCTATATCCATACCTATCATTATTCTAATTGCAATACCTTCTCCTTCTTCAAGTAAGGCTGAAAATAAATGATTTATAGTTACATTTCCATTATTGTTTTCTTTACTATCGTATACTGCATTTTCCATTACTCTTTTAAGGAGAGGTGTGTATAAAAAACACTCTGATTCTTTAGTACCTACTCCTACTATATCTATTATTTCTTTTTTAAATCTATCATAGTCTAAATCGTACTCTTTTAATTTTTCACTTACCTCGTTATCGTCTTTTAATATTGAAAGAAGAAGGTGTTCACTACCAATGTAGGGGTGTTTTAAACTCTTCATCTCTTCTTTTGCAGATATAAGTATCTTTCTTGCTTCTTCAGTAAAACTATTATACATAGTATCCCTCCTATATTATTCTATGTCTATAATGAATAAAAATAAATTGTTTTATACAACAAAATTATCTATATATTATCATCGCACTAAAACAATATATTTGCTCTTCTCCGCATATGCCAAGCGCAACTTCATACTTAATATCTATTAAATCTATCTCTTTTTCACTTAAAAATTTATTAATACTTTTCTCTAAATCTAACTCGTGAGATTCATCAAATAATTTAACCTTCATAAAAAAATCACCACTATCATTATAATAGTGGTGACAATTAGTTTTTGTCGATTAATATGCATTTGTTCTATTTGAGAACACTACCCCATAAGCAGGGAAATTTACAATAGTTGTAGGGTCTACCGAACTAGGCACCATTCTTGAATAGAATCCTGGAGCAGCAGTTATATGACCAGTTGCAAGTTGGAAGTGTAAATGAACTGCTTGGGAACATGTCTCATATGATTCGTTTCCTCCTACATTACCAATTACAGTTTCTGTTGTAACAATATCTCCAACATTTACATTTATTTTAGATAAATGCATATAACCTGATGTATAATTTTTACCATTTACTGTATGATGTATGTATACTTGATTTCCTCCACAAGAATCTTGTCTTACTATAAATGCAACTTTACCATTTGCAGTTGAGTAAACTGGAGTCCCATAACTTACACCCGCTATATCTATACCGTAGTGGAAATCTGATACCTTCCTACCATGAAGATAATAAGTTCTAGGTCCAAAAGTACTTGAAATACGTCCAGAAACAAGTGGTCTATAAAATGCAGTACCTGGAGGAAGTTGTCCTTGTCCACATTTATTTATGTCTTCATCGAGGTCACACTTTAGTTTATTCTCATAAGTATCCACTAACTCTTCTAATGCCTCAATTTCTTTTTCAACGCTTATTCCCATATCCGTAATCTCACTCATCTGTGAGCCTAAAGAATCTAATTCTTTTTCTAATTGTTTTTGTTTTTCATTTAATTCGATAGTTTTAGCATCCAAATCTTTTTTCTTTTGCTCGTTTTCTTTTATTTTTGTATGATATTCGTCTATCAATCTATCGTTATAACCTGATAATTGCTCAGATACAGCCATTCTATATATAAAATCTGTAAAGTCTGCTGCATCGAATACATATTCAAGGTATGCAGATTCACTACTAGATAATTGATAATAATTTATTATTTTTTTTATCTCTTCTTCTTTTTCCCCGATTTCAACAGTTAACTTTTGTATCTCATCTTCAAGATTTTCTATTTCTTTTCTAGCATTATTAATTTCTCTACTTATAGAATTAATCTCTTCACTTTTCTTATTCATCTCTTCTTTTGTTAGATTTTCTTTATTTTTATTGTCTTCATATTCTTTTTTGCGTTCTGCAAGTTCAGTTTTTATATCCCTTAAGGTTCTAGCCTCTACTACTTCTTTAGTTGGAATAGAAAAGTTAACTACAAGTAAAATTAGTATAATTAATAAATATTTAGCCCTTTTAAGTATTTTCATTCTTTCATCTCTTTTCTTATCTCTTTATAATTAGGTATATACTTGCCTACTAAAGCCCAGAATGCTTTTGAGTGATTAAAATGTATTATATGTGATAGTTCGTGTACTATAACATAATCTATTTTAGATACATCAAATTCTATTAACTTAGAATTCAAGGTTATAGTATGATTTTTTCTGTTGTATACTCCCCATCTAGTTTTCATGGTTCTAATTTTAAGTATTGGAGATTTGATATTCTCTTTAAACTTGTTAAAAACTATTACATATCTTTCATCAAATACTCTTTCTATTTCATCTTTGTACCACTTATTTAGCATTTTCATATCTTTAGTATATATCTTATCGTTTATTATAGCTACTTTAGTTATATCACTTATAATTATATCATAAGACTTGCCTAAATAAAAGAATTTGTTACTTTTTTCATTTTGTTTTTCTATATTTTTTATCATTTTGTATAGCGAAGAAGAATTTTCATCCATTATTTTTTTTATCATACTTTTGGTAGTTAAATAGTTACAAGTAACATAAATCTTACCATCTTCTTTAACTCTTATATATAAATTTTTATTGTTCTTTTTTTCTATTATTACATCGTATTCTACACCGTCTAATATATACTTCATACTTTCTCCTATTTCTTTAGTTTATCTTTTATAAATCTATTTATAGATACATATGGATATATAGCATTCAAGAATTTCTTACGATTCACTTTCATTCTGGAATCTAGTTTTAATTTTTCTATATTTACTATCTCTTTAACACTCATCGCATATTTTCTTAAATTACTAAGTAAATCTATTGATACACAAAGGTCTATTATAAATATTCCAAGATAAATACCTAAAGCAAATATAATAATCGGCTCTTTAACTAAAGAGATAGAAAGTGGGTCTATCCATTTATATATAAATAGATAATAAACTATTGAAAGAACTCCCCACATTAAAGAATAACTAAGACAGATAAATCCTTTAATATTAAATTTATTAGTAGTATAGTCCCATAACTTTAAATGCATAAATTTATATAAAAAATAGCCTGATATGAATTCTAAAAAACTAAGTATTACTGTAGATAATATAAATATAATTAATATTTTATAGTTTGAATTTATATTGTCAAACAAAGTACATATTATATTTAATATAATCGCACCAAATCCATATATTGGAAGTATACATCCTGTCATTAATCCTGGATTTACTATTTTTTTGGATATTATACTTCTATATATAAACTCTAATATAAAACCTATTATTGAAAATAAACTAAATATAAATAAATATTTAAATAGTATCATATACTCACCTATATAATTATATCACACAAAAATAAAAGAATAAATATAATTATTCTAAGTGGTGTCCTCAATATAAAACATCTTGATGCAATTTTTGATTTTTATATAACTTTTTGTTTACTAATAAATTAGAGAGAAAAATTAAAACAAGCAATTTTTAATTGACTTAAATTTCCTGTTTAAATTTCCTGTTATTATATAATTATCCTTAGAGATACATTCGATGTTGAGTGTTGCCTCCGCAAAATTAATTTATTTAGTTTTAAGGAGGTGGTCTTCATGTTAAAAAATTTTAAAAGAAAGGATTCT
Source organism: uncultured Bacilli bacterium (assembly GCA_947629285.1). Taxonomy (GTDB): domain Bacteria; phylum Bacillota_I; class Bacilli_A; order RF39; family UBA660; genus UMGS1613. The sequence continues at coordinate 146 of CANRDA010000029.1, read as the reverse complement.
CATAGTGGAATACTTAATAGTGTTAGTGATAATTTTATTGTTACTAGCAAAAATTTTAGACTAGAACGACAGAACAAAAGCCAAAATAAATTTTGACCTAAATGCCATCACTGGCATTTCTTTCTACTTCATCAAGACTTAGCCTC
>CANRDA010000028.1 GCA_947629285.1 uncultured Bacilli bacterium | reverse complement strand
TTGTTAACTCTTTTACTTCATTACAAGCGTTATATGCATTTATATAATTTGGGTATTTATTTAAAAAATAATTATAAGTAAATCTTGAACATCCAAATGATTTTTCTATTAGTATTTTTTGTTCTTTATTTGGATAAAGTCTAAATACGTAACCTTTTATTATTTTTTCCATAGCATCACCACCTGATAATACAATTATACCACCAGCACATTCGTTTGTAAATGGTTTTTTTATTTTTCCAAGCACTTTCCTAGTATATAAAATAAACTATAAATCAAGATTTATTTATTATATAAGTCGTTTTATTATCTAAATTGATGCCTTTAATAATTTTATTCATATCCTTTATATTAATATCATCAATTCTTTTATAATCATCAAGTATTACTTCATCATAATTCATTATATTATTTACTATTTTATTATTTATTGAATATATACTATCACTATTAACTATACAGCCACTCTTTCTTACTTTTTTCTTTCTTTCTAATTCCTCTTTAGTAATAGTTAAATCTTTTAATTCTTCTTCTATTAAATTTAAAACCTTATCAGTTTCTTGAGTTTCTACCATAATTAATATTAATATATGTTTATCTGTATTTATTAAAGTATAATCTATATCATGAGTTATAAGATTATCTTGTTTTAATTTTTCATTAATATCAGATGTAATACCTAGTTTTAAATCAAAAAGAATACTGATATATGTTTTTAAAAGAGGAATTGGCTTATCTAATTTAGTACAATCTATTTTATATGCTAAACCTAATTTTGATATCTCAATATCCATATTAATATTATCTTCTTTTTTTTCTACTTTATTAGGTTCATCATATTCCTTTATTTTTATTGGATTAAACTTATTGAATTTTTTATTTTCCTGGTTTAATTTTACTATATTTATAGTTTCTTCTGGGTCAACATTACCAGTTATTACTAAAAACATATTTGAAGGGTGATAAAAAGTATTATAACAAGTATATAAATCATCTTTTGTAATAGAATACACATCGTCAACTGTACCAGCTATTGGATATTTTATTGGGTGCTTTAAGAATGAATTATAAATTAATCCATCATACATTTTGAAAAAAGGGTCATCATCATACATTTTTATTTCTTGCTCAATTATACCCTTTTCTTTTTCTACATTCTCATCTGTAAAATATGGTTCTTGAACATAATCTAATAAATAATTTATATTTTCTGAGAAAGAATTTGAACCACTAAATAGGTACGTCGTCTTATAGTTTGACGTATTTGCATTAGCATCGCATCCCCTCTCAGAATAAAATGTGAAAGGGTCTATATCATCTTTTTGTTCAAACATTTTGTGTTCTAAAAAATGTGCAACACCTAGTGGAACTTTTACCATTTTCTTTGAGCCAGTTGGAACAAATTCACTGTATACTGAACCAAATTTTGTAGAAAAAGTAGCATATATACTATTTACATTTTCTTTAGGTACTATATATACTTTTAAACCATTATTCAAAGTTTCTTCATATAATTCTAAACCTAATTTTTCTAATTTACTTTTTTTCATATAAGTCACCCTCTAACATATATATAGTATCTAAATGTATTTTATTAGCAAGTTTTATTACATCATCTTTTGTTACTTTATTTATTTTACTAAGTCTATTATCTAAATCATCACTTTTTAAATACTCTATTCCTGCATATAAGCTAAGCAAACTACTAGGACTATCTTCTAATTCTTTTAAACTGTTTATGTATGTTATTTTAGCCTTAATTATATCATCATCAGAAAATTTACCTTTTTTCATATTATAAACTTCTTTTTTTATTAAAGTTAAAGCTTTCTTGAAATCATTTTTATTTATTCCTGCTTTTATTATTAATATACTATTTAAAGGTTGAGCTATAGATGATATGTAGTAGCACAAGCTATTTTTCTCTCTTACTTTTTTAAATAGCTTAGAATCTGGTCCTCCTCCTAATATATAAGAATAAACGTTTAAAACATACCTAAGTTCAAAATCTGTCATTGAAGATATTTTATACCCTAAAACTAATTTACTTTGATTTATTTTTTGCTTTTCAATAAATGTCTTGGGAACGAATCTAGCCTTTTTAGGATGAGTAAAATGAGATTCTGATGGTTTTTTTAATGTCTTTATATTAGAAAAATTAGTTTCTATCACTTTTTTTATATGTCTTTCATTTACATCACCAATAACAAATATATCTACAATATCACTATTTAATATTGTTTGATAATATTTGTATAATTTACTGCTATCTATATTTTTTAAATCTTCTAAATATCCAACACCTCTATAAGATAAATAAGAATCTTTTTCCATACATTCTAACATTCTAATTCTTGAATATCCATCAGGATTTTCCTTCTGAGAAATAATGCTATCTTTTAATAAATTATAGGATTGTGTAAAACTTTCTTCATTAAAACTTATAACATTTCTTTTTCTTTCTATATTAGGTTTAAATATTAAATCAGATAAAAACTTAATTGATTCATCTAACATTCCTTTTTCAGTATACTCTTCATTTAAAAAAGTAACTAAAAAATTCATAATATTATATTTACCAGATATATAATTCATACCTCTATAATATAAATCATATAAATTTTCAGTAGCAATAGTCATAAGCTTTTTACTTGGATAAGTACTAGTTGATTCACAAAGCATATTAACTAACATATTTCTATATGTAATTTCTTCTTTCTTTAATTTTCTTTTAAAATTTACTTGAACTGTTACAGTTTTGAATTTATTTGTTTTAATTATATGAAGATTATACGAAAATGTACTTATCTTTTTATATTTCATAGTATCACCTTACCTTTTAGTATGTTCAAAATTTATAATTCTATTACTGAGTCAAGGGCAAGTTTAATCATATCATTTAATGAGTTTTCTCTATCAGACGCACTCAATTCTCTTTTATCAAACATAGAATCCACTACTGTAATTAAACAAGCTGCATCCCTATTTAAATGTTTAGCTATTGAAAAGAGTGTGGCTGCCTCCATTTCAGATGCAAGTGTTTCAATGCCATTAAAGTTGTTAAAATATCTTTCTTTATCATCGATATAAACATCGAATACATCACTTGTTAATATTCTTCCTTTTTTATATTGAATACCATTTTTACTTGCAGCTTCCATTATTTTTTCATTTAAAGCTTTACTTGCTTCAAACTCATGTGATTCATCATCAAAGAATAGTTTTGGAAAACTAGAAAGTGTATATGCGCTTGTTGCAAGTATTACATCTAATACTTTTATATCCTGATGATTTGAACCTGATGTTCCTATACGTATTATTGATTTAACATCATAAAACTTGTATAGTTCATATGCATATATTCCAATACTAGGACATCCCATACCACTTGCCATTACAGTTACTTTTGTACCTTTATAGTATCCTGTATATGCATACATATTTCTTACTTTATTTACTAATTTTGCATCAGTTAAATAATTATCTGCAATGTACTTTGCTCTTAGTGGGTCACCAGGCATTAATACTACACTTGCAATATCTTCTTTTTTAGCCTCGTTATGTGGCGTCATAAAATCATCTCCTATAATTAATTATACCATAGTTTTATATTTTTATATAGAAAAACTGTTTATATTAAACAGTACTTCTCAAACAACAATTTGCTTTTAATATTTACATTAAAATAATTTTTATAAATACCAAAGTTTTTCATTATTCTTTCTAACTTCTTTAATAATCCCACTGCCTAAACAGACATCTCCATCATAAAATACACAGGCTTGTCCTGGAGTTACTCTTTTAATACCTTGCTTATATGTAACCAATATTTCATCATCGTTTAACCATTTTATCTCTACTGGATTATCTTTTTGTCTATACCTAAACTTTGCCATACAGTTAACGGGCTTAGTATCAGATAACCAATTTATTGTATCTATGATGCAGGAATCTGTTATTAAATAATCGTTATCTTCTCCTATACAAACATATAAAATATTTTTAGAAAGGTCTTTACCTACTACAAACATTCTATCGCTAAATCCACCAATATCTAGTCCTCTTCTTTGCCCTATAGTATAATTCATAAGACCTATATGTCTTCCTATTACCTCATTTGTATCTATATTAACTACATCTCCGGGTTGGTTTGGCAAATAATTTTTTAAAAACTTTGTAAAATTTCTCTCACCTATAAAGCAAATACCCGTAGAATCTTTTTTATTAGCAGTAACAAGTCCATACTCTTCTGCAATTTTACGGACATCTTTTTTATTCATATTACCAATTGGAAACAATACGTTTTTAAACTGTTCTTTGCTAACTTGGGCAAGGAAATAAGATTGGTCTTTATTTTCATCGAGTGCTTTCAACAAATTACCATTTTCAAGTCTTGCATAATGTCCTGTTGCTATATAATCTGCTCCTAATTTCTTAGCTTCACGAGCAAACATATCAAACTTTATATACTTGTTGCACATTATATCAGGATTAGGAGTTCTACCTTTTTTTAGTTCATCTAAAAAGTATGTAAATACATAATCCCAATATTCCTTTATAAAATCTTTTCTATATAAAGGTATACCTAGTTTATCACACACTTTCTTAGCATCGTTATAATCGATTTCCTGCGGGCATATACCTAACTGTGTAACAGGAGCATCATTAATCTCACCATCTGCAAAAGAATCCCAGTTTCTCATAAAAAGTCCTATCACTTCATAACCTGCCTTTTGAAGCATTATAGCAGCCACACTACTATCTACTCCTCCACTCATTCCAATAACAACTTTTTTCATCAAATCACCTTATCTTTTATCATTTATGTGAAATTCCGCACAATTTTATATTCAAAATTTATAATTCTATTACTAAGTCAAAGGCAAATTTAATCATATTATGTGGCATTCACTGAAACTAATTATATCATAGTTTCATATTTTTATATAGAAAAAACTGCGAATAATCGCAGTTATTACAACTAATTCAATTTATTGTTTACTTTATTTGTTAAACTTTCGTATATGATTTTGCTATAGTATCTGTTAACAAATCCGTTTTTAATGTCCAATTATTTGAAACAAGTATTGTTTCTAAACTTGTAGCAGATTCAAATACTTTATCTTTTTTCGTTACCTTTGAGGTATTAAAACTGTGTAAATCCACCGTTTTTAAAGATGTACAACCTCTAAACATAGCGGTCATATCTGTTACTTGTGAGGTATCAAAATTACTTAAATCCAAGTTAATTATATTCTTATCTTGATCAAACATATATGACATATTTTCTACACTTGATGTATCTAAATTCTTTAAATTTAATTCGGTTAAATTTAACCCTGCTAACATAAATTCCATGTTTGTTACTTTTTTTGTATCAAAATTGCTTATATTAAGAGTTGTTAAGCCTGAACAGTCATCAAACATCCAAGACATATCTGTTACGCTACTTGTATCAAAACCACTAACATCTAATTCAGTTAATTTTGAACATCCCATAAACATATTAGACATATATATTACTTTTGATGTATCAAAATTGCTAACATCCAGTGTGAGTAACTTATCACAACCATTAAACATATAACTCATATCCGTCACATTACTTGTATTAAATTTTTTACCAAAAGTTATATTTTCCAATTTTGAAAGTGACATAAAAAGCCACAAATGATAAAACATACCAGACATGTTTGTCACATTTGATGTATCAAAACTACTTAAATCTAAATTAATTAAATTATCCGTATAACCAAACATATACTTCATATTTGTTACTTTGCTTGTATCTACTTTGTTAAATATTATTTCGTCAGTTGTTAATTCATAAAACATATTAGAACTATCTTCGTTAAATGAAATTAAATACTCACTATAAATATATAGATTTCTTTTAGTTTTTTCGTCTACTACTATATCTTCCATATATCCGATTATACTATCATCCTGATCTATAGATAAGCCTTTTAATGTAGGTAAAACAGTTAATTGTTCTAAGCTCATACCACTTGGTAATTTACCATTTGATAAAAATTCTATTTTAGATGGTTTAATATCAAGAGATTTAATTTTTTCATTAAACGTTGAACCGTCAATTAAAGTTTTCGTTTCACCTAATTCTTCATCTTGATTTTCATCACTATCACAGTAATTCAATGTTTCATCTATTATTTTACCTTTTTTATCAAACGTTATTGTCCCACTACATGGTTTTATTCCGTTTACTTCTACTAGTAAATCTTTATCTCCACAAAGTAAGTTTCCATCTTCTTTTACTGTACATTCACTTGGATTAAATTCTTCTGTTAGATTTCTAGTTGCAATCGCTTGATTTACTGCCTTTAAATATAACTCTTTACTCATTTCATTTGACTCATCTTTTGCATTACCTATTATATTTAATATAATTGGTGTAGCTATAAGTGCGATTATTGCTAGTATTACTATTACTGCTAATAACTCTATTAATGTAAAACCTTTTTTCATAACTGCCTCCTTCTTTACTGTTCTACCTTTTTATTTTCTCATAACTGCCCCCTCCCCAGTCAAGAGGAACGTATGTTCGTAACACGGCATTTAAAAAAAGATAAACTAAGTTATCTTTTTGTTACCTTTAGTAGTCAATGTACTGGTAACTAGTACATTATTATTATATCTAATCTTCAATTTTATATTCATAAGATTTAACATTTATAGCAATCCCTATTATTAATATAAAAGATACAATATAGGTCATAAGCATAAGTATAACTATACTAGATAAACTTCCATAAAATAGGTCATAATTAGAAAAATGATTTATCCAAAATGAAAATATTTGTATTACAACTATCCAAGATATTGTTGTAAAAAGTGCTCCTTTAGTTGTATGCCTACTCATAATTTTCCAATCTGGTGCGATTGTATAAATAAGTTTTACATTAAAGAATATTACAAATAATATAAATGGCCATCTAAGTATTATAAACAAATGCCGTATGACAGATACTAAATTTTTATCTTTAATATATGATAATAAAAAATTTAATATACTATTACCAAAAGTTATAAATCCTAACATAAATATAAACAAAAATATTATTAAGATTATTATAAATATTGCTTTTATTCTTCTTTTCAAGTAATTTGAATTAGGAAATCCATAAAGATTATTACTTGCAAGTATTATAGCATCAGCTCCATTACTAGCTAAAAAGAATCCTAACATCATAAATATTCCTATATTAGTATCAAATCCTTTTCCTCTAATATAAGTTGCAAGTACCTCAGATACTTTTCCAGGTAATTGTGAATCTATAAAATTTATTACTGATTCTATATTAATAGAAAATTGTGATGCGATAACACCTATTAAAGTTAATATGGGAAATATAGAAAGTACTAAAAAAAATGCTAAGTTACCTGGCAAGTATGACATACTTGGTGTAGTTATTATTCCATATAATTTTTTTAAATAATTCTTTATCTTTTTCATATTAATTTTCTTTTATATGTATTAGTCCTTTTGATACTTCTTCTAGTGCTTTTCCTATATTTTTTTTAGATTTATATTCACTTAATTGATAATACTCTTTTTCTTCCATTTCCTTAACTCTTTTTGATACTATATTTACTAGTAAAAACTTAGAACCAACTACATTTAATAATTTATCTATTGATGGATATATCATATCTTCGCCTCCCTATCTATAATAAGAATACAACATATTTAATTTAAGTTCAAGCAATATTCCAAAAATTGACATTTTTTTACATTATTTTATTATATCTAATATTAGTTTAGGTAAATTAGTCAATTCTTTATCTATTTTAAAGCAAGACAATATCTCACTAATACTTACGTCCTTATCTTTCAAATAAACCTTAACTAATTCATCATCTTTTGATACATAATCTCCTACTTTTTTAGTTAATACAAGTCCAACTTCATAATCTATTTTATCTTCTAAAGTATTTCTGCCAGCACCAATCTTTTTAGCTATCTCTCCTAATTTTAATGCATCTATTTTATTAATATAACCTGATTTATCACTTTTTATAGAAAAAACTTTATCGCTTATTTTTATTTCGTTTATGTCACCACCTTGAGCAGCAACTAACTCTTCAAATTTTTTATATGCTTTACCATTATTTATTTGTTTAAATAATAAACTTTCAGCTTCATTATGTGGAATTTTTTTTACCGCACCTATTATTATAGAACAAAGAGTCATTACAACTTCAAGTAAATCTTTTGGTCCATTTCCTTGTAAAGTTTCTATAGCTTCCTTTACCTCTAATGCATTTCCTATCGCATACCCTAAAGGTTCTTCCATATTAGTAAGTAAACATATAGTAGGTTTCCTATAGGATGCACCTATCTTTACCATTAAATGTGAAAGCTCTCTTGCATCTTCTATATTTTTCATTAAAGCACCATTCCCTACTTTTACATCTAACATAATTATATCCGCACCACTTGCAATCTTTTTAGACATAATACTAGATGCGATTAAAGGAATGGATTCAACAGTTCCGGTAACATCTCTTAAAGCATAAATTTTTTTATCTGCTGGGACAAGGTTTGCAGTTTGACTTACTAAAGCAATATTTATTTTATTTACTTGTTCTATAAATTCTTCTTCACTTATTTTAGTATTGAATCCTTTAATAGATTCTAATTTATCTATAGTACCTCCGGTATGTCCTAATCCTCTACCACTCATTTTAGCAATTTTTATTCCAAGGGATGCTAGAAGAGGACCTAAAACTAAAGTCACTTTATCTCCTACTCCTCCAGTTGAATGCTTATCTACTATAATACCATCTATTTTTTTCAAATTTAAAACGTCACCACTGTTTATCATTATATCAGTAAGGTCTATTGTTTCCCTATCAGTCATGCCATTTAATACTATTGCCATGAGCAATGAACTCATTTGATAGTCTTTTATCTCACCTTTAACATATCCATTAACTGCAAAGGAAATTTCTTCACGTGTTAATTCTTTATTTAATCTTTTTTTATTAATAATATCTATTATTGTCATATCATCACCTATTATAATTATATATTATTTTATTAATTTAGTAAATAAGTTGTTCAAAATAATCTTAAAAGAAAAGCAGTTTACTCAACTGTTTGCTTTTCTTCTTTTTTACTAGATAAAAACGTAACTTTTTCGGCTATTACTTCGACAAATTGTTTGTGAGTTTCGTCAGCAAACTCAACATTTCTAGTTTGAATTCTTCCCTTAATTCCAACTAAATCACCTTTTTTGCAATATTCTACTGTATTTTCAGCTATGCCTTTCCAAAGCACACATGAAATAAAATCAGTATCATACTCTCCATTTGCATTTTTAAATGACCTTGGAACCGCCAAAGTTATATTTGAAACTTTACCCTTTTCAGTTTCTTTTAACTCTGGGTCTTGAACAATTCTCCCTACCAAAACCGCTTGGTTAAGCATATTTCCCTCCCTTCCAAAAAAATAATATCAAATTAAAAACAATTCATCAAATAAACGTTTTTAATGAATTGCTTTTAATATTTTTCGATTTTCATATTTTTACTTGTAAATTATTATTTTTTACATTTTTTTGTTTTAAATAAATTAAAAACGTATAAATTTTAATTTATTACGTTTTTTAAAAATAATTCTTTAAAAGTGCGTTTAATTCTACTGCATATTCCATTGGAAGTTCTTCTCTAAATCTATCGATAAATCCCATTATAAGTAATTCTTTTGCTTTTTCTAAAGTAAGTCCTCTACTCATAAGATAGAATAATTTTTCCTCACTTATTTTAGATACAGTTGCCTCGTGATTTATATTTGATGAGTCATTACACACTAAGTTAACTGGAACCGTATCACTTCTCGATATATCATCTAAAATTATAGTATCGCATTTAATAGTACTTTTTGAGTTAACTGCATCTTTAGTTATTTTAACTTTTCCTCTATATGTTGCTTCTCCACCATTAGCTGCAATGGATTTACTAATAATCTCACTTGTCGTATTTGGAGATAAATGTATCATTCTGGCACCTGCATCTTGTATTTGTCCTTTTGTCGCAACTGCGATGGAGATACATCTTCCTTTCGCATATTTCCCGTTTAATATGCAAGATGGATATTTCATGTTAGTTTTAGAACCTATATTTCCATCTATCCATTCCATTAGCCCATTTTCATCTACAATAGCTCTCTTAGTTACTAAATTATAAACGTTATTAGACCAATTTTGTATTGTTGTATATCTACATTTAGCATTCTTACCTACATATATTTCAACAACTGCTGCATGAAGAGAATCTTCACTATATGTTGGAGCTGTACAACCTTCCATATAATGAAGAGTTGAATTATCATCTACTATTATTATAGTTCTTTCAAACTGTCCCATATTGACACTATTTATTCTAAAATAGCTTTGTAAAGGTCTATCAAGTGTAGTATTTGGAGGTATATATATAAAAGAGCCTCCACTCCATACAGCTCCATTTAATGCAGTATATTTATTTTCATCATATCTTACAAGTTTATTAAAATATTGTTTAAATAATTCTGGATATTTTTTTAAA
>CANRDA010000027.1 GCA_947629285.1 uncultured Bacilli bacterium | reverse complement strand
TGTGAACTAGAATATAAGATGTCTTTTATATTATCATTTATATCTCAGTTTTTTGTATTCTTTGGATATTATTTCACTATAATATGTTTATTTGATAAATTTTCAAATATAAAAGGTTTTACTGTTTACGAAGTATTACTTACATTTGGAATAGTTCAGTTTGGAGTATCGTTTTGTGAAACTTTCTTTAGAGGGTTAGATAACTTTGATGATTTGATAATTTATGGCACATTTGATAGATTATTTCTAAGACCTAGAAATATATTACTTCAAGCATTCTCGGAGAAGTTAAGCGTAATTAGAATATCTAGAGTACTTCAGTCTTTAATAGTTTTAATTATAGCTATTATCAATATAGATGTAAATTGGAATATAGAAAAGATTATAACTTTAATATTTATGTTATTTAGTTCGATATTTATATTTGTTGGAATTTTTATAGTTTCTTCTGCATATTGCTTTTTAACTGTAAAGGGATTAGAAGTTAGAAATATACTAACAGATGGTTCGAAACACATGGCACAGTATCCAATAGGAATATTTAAAAAAGGATTTATCGCATTTTTCACATTTATTATTCCTTTTGGATTTGTCAATTATTATCCATTATTATTTTTATTAGGTAGAGTACAAAATAAACTTTTTATATTTTGTCCACTTATAACAGTATTATATTTAATACCTTCTATAATTGCATTTTATAAAGGTATTAAAAGATATACGAGTACAGGGAGTTGATATTATGTACTTTAAAACACACTTAGGGGTTTATGGTTTAATTGTTAAAGATGATAAAATAGTATTGATAAATAAGATGGGTGGTCCATACTCAGGCAAGTTAGACTTGCCTGGAGGGACTATAGAGTTTAGTGAAACTCCTATAGATACATTAAAAAGAGAACTAAATGAAGAAGTAGGAATAGATATAAAAGAGTTTGAAATATTTGACTCTTCCTCTGTAACACTCGATTTCAAAGATAAAGATACTTTATTTAAAATACACCATATAGGAATATTTTATAAGGTATTAAGTTATGAAAATGATATAAAAGATAGTATTAAAATAACAGATAAAAACGATGATTCTATGGGTGCGAAATACTATGATATAAATAGCCTAAGAGAATGTGATTTATCTTTGATTGCTAAGTTAGAAATAGAAAAATTAGGATATAAATTAAAAAAGTAATAAATTATTTCGATTGTTTAATATGTGATTGTTTGATATAATGTAACTGGATGTGATATTATGATTAAGCCTAAATGTTTAAAAAAAGGGGACAAGGTTGCTATAGTGAGTTTATCATCAGGCCTTATAGGAGAAAAGCCTTTTATTCATAAGTATTATTTAGGTAAAAAAAGATTAGAAGAAGAATTTGGACTAGAAGTAGTTGCTATGCCTAATGCTTTAAAAGGAGTTAAGTTTTTAGATGAACATCCAGAATTAAGAGCAAAAGATTTAATGGATGCTTTTAAAGATAAATCTATTAAGGGAATTATATGCTCTATAGGTGGAATGGACACAATTAGATTAGAGCCATATATAGATTATGATGTCATAAGAAAAAATCCTAAAATATTTATGGGATATTCTGATACAACTGCAAATCATTTTATGATGCAAAAAGCTGGTATAGTTTCTTATTATGGTCCTTGTTTAATGACTGATTTTGCCGAATATGTAAAAATGTTTGACTATACAAAAGAATCTTTCAAAAAAGTATTATTTGATGGCACTAAAGATTTTGAAATAAAATCGAGTGATTATTGGAGTGATGATTTTGTACCTTGGGGAGAAGAAAATATCAATGTAGAAAAAAAGTTAAAAAAAGAAACACACGGATATGAACTTCTTCAAGGTAGTGGAAAAGTTATAGGAAGTTTACTTGGGGGATGTATAGATGCTTTTCCAATATATGTAGGTACACCCATCTGGCCAACAATAGATGAGTGGAGGAATAAAATACTATTTTTAGAAACTAGTGAAGATTGTATCTCACCAGATATTTTACAGTATTATTTAATGAATTTAGGTGCGCAGGGAATATTTGATGTTATAAAAGGAATCATAGTAGGAAAGCCAAAAGATGAAAAATATTATGAAGAATATAAAGAAGTATATAAAAAAATATTAAAATATTTTAATAAAGAAAATTTGCCAGTTCTATATAATATAAATTTTGGTCATGCTACTCCGATAGGAGTACTTCCTATTGGAACTTTAGTTGAAGTGGATTTTGATAATAAAACTATTACACTAGTTGAAAGTCCTGTTAACAAATAAAAGTAAGAGATTAAGTCTTACTTTTTTCTAATTCACTTAAATGTATATTAAAGTTTTGTAAATGTTTATATATAGTTTCAACAGGCACACCTAGTATATTATAATAACTTCCATCGATTTTATCTATAAAATTAGATATGACAGTTTCAATTACAAAGCCAGATACATACATCATATTAGGTTCGTTATCTATGTAATATTTTATATCTTGTTCATTCATTTCTCTTAATGTAACTTTTGTAATAGCATAATCTCTTATAACTTCGTTAGTATCTTTATTTATTAGTGCAATACCTGTTATAACAGATGTAGTATTATTTGAACACATTCTTAAAAACTTTTTAACCTCATCAATGCTTTTAGGTTTTTCTAGTATTTGGTTATTCGCGTAAACTACTGTATCAAGTCCAAGTATTATCCCACTATCTACTTTATTTTTAATACTAAGTGCTTTACCAAGAGCTAAATCCATTACATACTTGTATACATCTTTATTTGAAGATACTTCTTTAAAATTGCTCTCTTCAAGAAAGTGATTAAGTTTTACAGTATCTAAAATTTCACTTTTGAATTTAGATGTACTTGCTAAAGTTAATTTCATATCCACACCTCGAATATATTATATATTAATTTAAAATACAAAGCAAATATTTGACATACATGAAAACTTTTTATAAAATGTTTATTAGAAATTAAAGGAGTATATTATGCGAATAAAAAACTTATCTATGTCGTTTGGAATGCAAGAGCTATTTAACGATGTTAATTTATATATAAAAGAAAATGAAAAAGTTGGTATTGTAGGCGTTAACGGTAGTGGGAAATCAACATTCTTAAAAATTATTTTAGGCACTATTACTCCAACACAGGGTAAAATAATAATCGAAAATAAAAAAAGAATAGGTTTTCTTCCACAAACCTTAACTGATGAACTTGATGATACAGATATTACAGTATTAGAATTTTTAATGCAAGCTAGACCAATAGAAAAACTAAATAAAGAATTAGAATCACTTTATTTAAAACTTTCGAGTGCAACAGATAAAGAGATAAATACAATATATAAAAAAATCAATAAAGTGCAGTCAGAATTAGAATATTTTGATTCATATAACGCAGAAAATACTCTATTGAAAATAATAAGTGGTATGAATATCGATTCATCACTTTTGGATAGTAAAATAAAAAATATATCAGGAGGTCAAAAGTCAAAAGTCGCATTTTCTAGGCTTTTATATTCAAACCCAGAGATATTGCTTTTAGATGAACCTACCAATCACCTAGATAATACTACAAGAGATTATGTTACAAAATATATAAAGAATTATAAGGGTAGTGTTTTTGTAATTTCACATGATACATCATTTTTAAATGAAATATCTACTAAAATATTATATTTAGATAAACGAAGAAAAACATTTGAAATGTACGATGGTAATTATGATAATTTTTTAAAACTAAATAAGATAAAAGAAGAAAATTTAATAAAACATGCTAAAATAGAGCAAAAAAAGGAAGATAAATTAAGAGCAATTATAGATAAATATGCAAATTCATCAGGTAATAGAAAAAGGATGGCTCAAGATAGAGAAAAAAAGTTAAATAAATTATTAAAAAATAAAATAGATATCGCACCTAAATTAAAAGAAACTAAAGTTGATATAAAGATGAATAGAGATGGGAATAAAATACCATTAAAAGTAAAAAATTTGAGTTTTAAATACGATAAAGGTGCGAATAAAAACATAATAAATGATTTGAGTTTTGAATTATCAAAAGGTGAAAAATTTTTAATAGTAGGAGAGAATGGTGTTGGTAAATCAACACTGCTTAAATTAATAGTAGGGTATTTAAAACCTGATTTAGGAACGATAGAAATAGGTAATAAAATAGATATAGGATATTATGCTCAGGAACACGAGTTACTATATGAAGATAAAACTATTTTACAAAATTTTTATAATTTAAATATAGGCGAGAGAGATTTAAGGAATGTGCTTGGAAGATTTTTATTTTATGGAGATGATGTATTTAAAAAAGTATCAGTATTATCTCCCGGAGAAAGAAGTCGTGTAGCCCTTGCTAAATTATCTTTAATAGGAGCAAATCTTTTGATACTAGATGAACCAACTAATCATTTAGACCCACAAACTCAAAAGATAATAGCAGAAACTTTTAAGAATTTTAAAGGAACTATGTTAGTAGTATCACATAATTTAGAATTTGTAGATAATCTAGGGATTGACCGTATTTTGATTTTGCCTAGTGGTAGACTTGTGTATTATGATAAAAATATAGTAGAGCATTTTGAAAAACTGAGTGATTAAACATAATTTATAGTATAATATAATTTAATTAAGGAGGTAGTTTATGAAGAAATTAGTATATTTAACTACAAATCCATATAAAGTTGAAGAAGCAAACGAGTTTTTTAAAAAGAAGTATGGATTTAATATAGAAATTGTAAATCCTGATTTTGAAATTTTAGAAATTCAGGCTGAGACTTGTGGGGAGGTTGCAGCATTTAGTGCGAAATATGCTGCAGAAAAATTAGGATGTGCGGTTTTAAAGTCTGATTCTGGACTTTATATTGACGCACTTGGAGGTTTGCCTGGACCATATAATCATTATTTTGATAAACAAATAGGTGTAGAAAAGTTTTTAGAATTATTTAAAAATGAGAAAAATAGAAAGGCTAGGTTGGAACATTGTTTTGCATATTGCGAGCTTGGAGAAGAACCGGTAGTTTTTACAGGTGGTGGGACAGGCACTATTTCCTTTGAAGAAGAGGTACTAGAGGAAGATGGCATGATAAATTTTATATACCTGATGGAGAGACAAAAACTTTAAGTGAATTAAGAGATATAGATTACGAAAAAGAAGCATCATATTGGGGTGATGCTAAAGACCAGTTTGCAAAATGGTTTAAAGAAAAATACAAGGATGAACTTAAATGATTTAAATTAATAGTACAAAAAAATTAATTTTAAATGCTTATATTTTGTTAATTTATAATGTAATAAAAGGAGAATAAAAATATGAGAGTAGTAAGTATAGGGGATTTAGTTACAGATTATTATTATAAAAATGGCGAATTATTAGGTGTCAGTGGTGGAATGACTTCTCATAATATTATAGCTAATTTATCAAAACTTGGCATAAAAACTGCTGTGTTTGGAGTTTGTGGAAATGATGATGCTGGAATGATTTCTATAAAAAGTTTAGAAGATTTAAAAGTTGATGTATCTAATGTTAAAATATTAGATAATGTTAGTACACGCTGTTTCCATGTTTCCTATTTTGATGATAAAAATGGACTATCTTTTACTTCAAAAAAAAGGTGTCCGTTTTGTAACAATAAAAAATGGTATGATGAGAGTTTAATTGATTGTGAAGGAATTGTAAAAAAAATACAAACTGATGATATTTTAATTTTTGATAACTTAAATTTAAAAAACCAAAGAATTATTGATAGTTTGCCAAATAAAAAAATAATAGATATAGGACAATATTTTGAATTTGAAAATTTGACAAATCCTGAAATAATAGAAAAATTAAAATCAAAATTTTCTATTATAAATTTTAATGAAAGGGTATCAAATTATTTAATAAAAAGACTAAATTTACAATGTGATTTAGATATTTTTAAATTATTGCAACCTGAATTTATGACTATTACAAGAGGAGATAAGGGAGCAAGGTTTATTTATAACGATAATATTTTTGATTTTACAGTACAAAAAAGAGCTGTTGTAGTTGATTCAACTGGTGCGGGAGATGCTTTAATATCTAGCATCATTAAAGATTGGATAAATAATAATTTAAAATTTGAAACTAGTAAGTTTAATAAATGGTATCAAAATTCTAACAAATTGACCTTTAATGTTGTAAATAAAATGGGAGCTAGAGGGCATTTGCACTCTTTATACAAAATTAAAAAAATTAATGATTACTGTACATGTGAAAAATTTATTCCTGTTTTTAGAAAACAAATAAAAAGATGTAATATTAATATTAATAATTTAAAATCGAGACTAAAAAACGCTATAAATTCTAATGCTGCATTAAAACTTAATAACATTAATTTTAATGAATTAGATAGTTATCTTTTTATTGGTACTGGTGGATCTTTCGCTGGAGCTAATTTTGCTTCAACAGTTATTAACAATCTATATGGCAGTAATACATATGCGTTTTATCCTAGAGATGTTATTTATAGAAATAATAAAAGGATTAACAAGGTGATATTGTTCTCTTATTCAGGTACAACTGATGATATAATAAATAGTGTTTCCAACTTTTCTAATGATGATAAATATATCATTACTAAAGGAGAAACAAAAAAAATAGTATTAAAAACTGGTATTAAAAAAGATAATGTACTAAGTTATAGATCATCATCTAATAAAGGGAAAGAGAGAGGCTTCTTATCGTTTGAAGGTGCTGTTGCTCCTGCTGCAATATTTTTAAAATATTATTATAATCAGATTGACCCACAATTCAATTTAGAGTCATTTGTTGATGAATCAATTGAGTATTGGAATAAATATTATGATGAAATTTTTAATACCACGGATATCAAAGATATTATTTTTAAGGGCAATATTATAAATATATTTAAAGGAGATTTTTGCAATAGTGCTTGCTATGATTTGGAAAGCAAAATTATTGAATCTGGAATACTAAATTGCATTATACACGAAAAAAAGAATTTTTCTCATGGAAGATTTATAAATTATGAAAATTTAAATAATAAAAATACAATATATTTTAAGCAAAAAAAAACTAGTAAATATGAGGAAAAACTTTTAGAATATTTGAAAACAGGTAAAAATTTAATTTTAGAAAGTAAATATGATGGATTGCTATGTGAGTTTGATTTGTTAATAGCATCTCAATTGTTAATTTATTTTATAGGCAAATTTTTAAATGTTGATGTATCGAAACCAGAATATTCAGAAGATTCTATGAAAATATATTTTTATAAAGGTGAATTATAAATATTATTAAAATGAAATAGCTTATTATGGGGATAATTGGCTCCAAGCTTATGTAATAAAATCAAAAATGAATATATGAGGTTATTTTTAAATGGTGGAGGTTGTATTAAACAAACAATATTAACATATAAAGAAATAAATAAAATAATTAATCATAGTAAGCCAGTTTTATATGTACCACTAGCTATGGATGAATCTACACACCCATATGATAGTTGTTATGAATGGATAAAAGAAGAAATATCAAGTATAGATATTCCAAATATTGAAATGGTAAGAACTTTTGAAGATTTTGCTAGTAAAGACCTTAATAAATATTCATTGATATATATAGGCGGTGGAAATACATACAAATTATTAAATGGTATTAAAACAACCAAAGTCTATGAGAAATTAAAAGAGTATATAAAAAATGATGGAATAGTATATGGTAGTTCTGCTGGTTCAGTTATATTTGGGAAAGATATTGATATTATAAAAGTTATGGACAATAATGATGTTGGTATAAAAGATACAAGAGGGTTTAACTATTTAAATGGCATTTCGCTATTTGTTCATTACACTAATTATAAATCAAAATATTCTGAAGAAGAAAATAAGAATTTAATGAAAAAATATACTGATTTTATTGTTAATTATACTAAAGAAAATGAAAAAGTAATTGCCATACCTGAAGAGGATACTATATTCTTTGATGGTAAGAATATAAAAGTAATAGGTAGCTTAGCGTATTATGTTTTTGAAAATGGAAAAATTTGTAAAAATTTTCAAAAAAGTATTGACTAAAGAGAAAAATAGTAGTAATATCAAGAGTAAATTTATTTAGACAAGGAAGGTATATTTATGATTGAGTTTAATATTACCAAATCAATTATTAAATCTAAATCAAGTGTAGTATGCATATGCTTCTGCAAATCTTTATCTTGCCTAAATAATAAACCGGAATGAGATTGTGTGTCTTACTGACCTAAAATCTCTTCCGGTTTTTTTGTATAGTTAGGAGGTTCTAATGATAACGATAACTGATTTATTAAATAATATTAAATCTTATAATCCTGATGAATTAGAAATAATAAAAAAAGCATATGATTATGCAGATTATATGCATAAAGGACAAACAAGGCAAAGTGGTGAGCCTTATATATCTCATCCACTTAATGTAGCCTATATCTTATCTGAAATGCATGCAGATAAGGATACTATTTGTGCCGCACTCCTTCACGATACACTAGAAGATACAAAAGCAACTAAAGAAGAAATAGCTGATTTATTTAATAAAGATGTTGCTAATTTAGTTGATGGAGTAACTAAAATAAGTAAGATGAACTTTTCATCTAAAACAGAGCAGAGTTTAGCAAATACTAGAAAAATTATATTAAGTATAACAGACGATGTTAGAATAATAATTATAAAACTAGCAGATAGACTTCATAATATGAGAACACTCGCATTTAAAAGTGAATTTAAACAAAAGGAAAATGCTTTAGAAACACTAGATATATTCACGCCCCTTGCATACCTAATAGGAGCATACAGAATAAAAAGTGAATTAGAAGATTTATCACTTAGGTATTTATATCCAGATGAATATAAGAAATTAGAAGATATGATGAATAGACTAAATGAGGATAGTAATGCTTGTTTAAAAGAAGTTTTAACTAATATTGAAGAAATACTAAATAATAATGAAATACCACATGAAATAAAAGTTAGAACAAAAAACATATATGGAATATATAAAAAGTTAAAAGAAGGACATAGGCTTTCTGATATACACGATTTATTATCACTTAAAATAATGGTAGATGAGATAAAAAATTGTTATATAACTTTAGGATTAATACATTCTAAATATCATCCTGTAAATGATAAATTTAAAGATTATATATGTTCACCTAAAACTAATTTATATAGGTCACTTCACACAACAGTATTTGGACCAAATGATAGACTTGTTCAAACTCAAATAAGAACATTTGATATGGATAAGATAGCATCATTTGGACTTACTGCATACTGGGATATAAATAAAGGGCTTGCAAGAAGTAAAATGCAAGAAGATTTAAAAAACAAATTTCAATTCTTTAAATCATTATCTGAGATAAATATAATGTTTAAGGATAATGCAGAGTTTGTAACTCAAGTAAAGAATGAATTATTTAAAGATATTATATATGTATATATAAAAGGTGGTAAGATGGGAATACCCAAGGGTTCTAATATAATAGATTTAGCATGTTACCTAGATATAGAAAAAATACTTGTAGGGGCTAAAGTAAATGATGAGGTAGTTTCACTTGATTATATATTAAAAAACAATGATAGAGTAGTTACTATGATAGATGACTTATCTTATGGAAATAGAAAGAATTGGGTGGATATGGCTAATACAGGATATGCTAAAAGGAAGATTAAGGGTAATTAATAGTAGATAATAATTGATTTGATATTAAAATAAAAATAGATTTAGATAATATTTTTACAGAAAAAGGAGATTTTAATATGAATAAAAAACTTGTTGCTATTGGTGGAGGAGAAAATGGTAGAAAATTAAATGATAATAAATTTTTGCCGTATGAAACAAAAACTATCGATTCCGAAATTGTTTCATTAACTAAAAAAAAGAATCCAAATTTTCTTTTTATTGTTCATGCTCAGTCTAATTCATCGAAAATTGAAGAAGAATATTTCCAAACAATGAAAAAAATATATGGTGATATGTTTAAATGTAATTGTAAAGATTTAAAGAGTAATGAATTATATAACTATGATAAAGTTAAAGAAAAAATAGATTGGGCTGATATAATATATGAAGGAGGCGGAGATACCAATTCAATGATATCTTTGTGGAAAAAAACAAAATTTGATGAGATTTTATATAAAGCATGGGAAGATGGTAAAGTTATATCTGGTATTTCTGCTGGTGCTGTTTGTTGGTTTAACTCTTGTAATTCAGATGTTGGAGTTGATAATAAAAAATTTGAAGTAGTAGATTGTTTAAATTGGTTTGATTTGTTTATTACGCCCCATTGTGATGAAGAAGGTAGGTATGAATCTACTAAGGAACAGATAAAAAATAGTGGAAAGATAGCTATCATGTTATCAAATAAATCTGCGTTAGAGATAGTAGATGATAAATATAGAATTGTTTTAAGTGATTATAATGATGGAAATAAACCTTTTGTCATAAAAGCATATTGGCAAGATGGGGTATATAAAGAAAAGTTTATTACAAATACGCAAACATTTTTGCCAATTAAAGATTTGTTATTAAAAGATATTTAAAAGAATATCAAAGATGGCAATTACCAATACCAATTATAATTAATGGGATGAGTGATGAAAAATATATTAATGAAATAATTGAAATTAATGAAATAACAATGAAAGGAGATAAGGTTGAAAATAAAAACATAAATTTTATCCACGACAAAAACCGTCAATGAAGACGCTAAAATAAGCCGAACACGTGTTTGCGTATGCTCTTTGAAACAATAAATTGTTATCAGTTATTCTGCAAAGTGATGTTATATCCTAATTTAGTTAAATAGGAAATCATATCAGTTGTATTTTTGATAGACTTGTTATGCTTTTTAATTTTTTTGTTAAGTAATTCATCAAATCTATAACTATCAAATGGTACAGAATCATTTAAAATATGAAATGCACAAGTTAAAAGAAATCTAGCAATGGCGATAATGGCTTTTTTGTGACCACGGC
>CANRDA010000026.1 GCA_947629285.1 uncultured Bacilli bacterium | reverse complement strand
TAGATGAACTCACTTCGTTCGCCCTTGATTTTTACTTTGGTCCTTTTTTGAATGTCTCCCATTTGGGGTTCACATCATAATTAAGTCTCTTTATTTAAATATTTTTCTTTTTGAACTAAATAAATTAAGTTTATTGTCATGATATTGCTTATCTACTGTTTTATTTACTTGCGTATCTTCTTTCTTTTCTTCTTTAATATTGTTATTATCTATTTCAATGTTAGGTTCTTCAACTGGAGTTTTATTTGAATCATCAACTATATCTTTATTATCTAAATTTTCTTTACTTTCAACTTCTTCTTTATCTTTCTCTTTTTTAGTAAGCTCATTAGCTTCAATAGCATTTTCAAGCCCTGTAGAATGAATCATTTCGTCATCATCTAATTCAATTATTTTTAATATTTCCTCTAAAGTAGTTAACCCTTCTAGTACTTTATTAACACCGTCTTGTAAGAGTGAAATAACGTCACTATTATAAACTAGGTGTCTTAATTGTTCTTTTTTTACATTAGAGCTTATTGCATCTTTTATATTTTGGTCAATCAATAAAACTTCATGTATTGCAATACGTCCGTTATATCCGTTTTTACATTCATCACAGCCTACAGCAGTATATATTTCATTTACGTCCTTACCAGTAACTTTTTTAATTAAATTTTTTTCATAATCGTTTGTTGGTCTTAATTTACGACAATGAGGACATAATTTTCTAGCTAATTTTTGAGATATTATTCCAGATAAAGCACTTGCAAGTAAGTATCTTTCAACATCCATATCTAATAGACGTTCAATAGTCGTAAGTGAATCGTTAGTATGTATAGTTGACAATACTAAGTGTCCTGTAATAGAAGCTCTAACAGCTATTTTAGCCGTTTCAGTATCACGAATTTCTCCAATCATTATTATATTTGGGTCTTGACGCAAGATTGATCTAAGTACCGTAGCGAAATCAAGACCAATTTCACTATTTGTTTGTATTTGGTTAATTCCATCGATATCCATTTCTATAGGGTCTTCTACTGAAATTATATTAGTATTTTCTTTATTAAGTCTTTGTAAAATTGAATATACAGTAGTAGATTTACCTGTACCAGTCGCACCTGTTACTAGTACAATACCATTTGGAATTGAAATCATTTTTAATACTTTTTTATAATTTTCAGCATTGAATCCTAGACTTTCAAGACCAGAAAGACTTAGTGAATAGTCCAAAATACGTATAACTATTTTTTCTCCTTTGTTAGTTGGAACAGCAGATACACGTAAATCTAAATCAATACCTTGAAGTGTCGCTTTAATAGCTCCATCTTGTGGTAATCTTGATTCAGTAATATTCATACCTGATATTATTTTTACACGTGTTATTAAATTACGTGCTATAGCAATAGGTATTTCTGTATAATCAATTAATTCTCCATCTATTCTTATACGTGTTTTTAAGATTTCCTCACGTGGATCAAAGTGGATATCAGACGCACCACGTTTAGCCGCATCCACTAATATTTCATTTACCAATTCTACTACAGGAGTTTTTTCAAAATCAAAAGTCTTTAACATATTATCACCCTTTATTTTCTTTTAGGACTAGATTTTATCCTAAAAATATTATATAATATTCTTGTAATAATTTCAAGATAGAATGGTGATTTTATGTTAAAATATAATAATAAAGGGTTTGTCCTTGCAGAAACATTAATTGTTACTGTTTTTGTTGCAGGTGTTTTAATATATTTATTTATACAGTTTTCTAATTTAAGCTCTTTATATAATGAGTCGTATTCATATAATACTGTTGAAAGTTTATATGCTTTAGAAGATGTTGTTGACTTTATAAAAAGTGATGCACTTGCTTTAAGTTCAATAAAAGAAAATGTGAAAGATGAGCAATACATAGATATTTCAAATTGTAATATATTTATTTCTCAAGAATACTGTGAAAAATTATTTGAACTTGAAAACATAGATACAATATTAGTTACTATGGATAATATTCCAAATGGGGCAATTACTAGTTATGATTCAGGTTTTTTGGATTTTATTAGTAGTATTAGTCGTACAGACAACAATCAATATAGATTAATAGCGTCATTTAATAATTCTACATATGCTACATTAAGGTTTGGTGAATAATATGAAAAGGGGATTTACTTTAGTAGAATTGATTACTACTTTTGCACTTACAGCAGTTATAATAGTTTTATTACTAAATGTAGTTATCATAATACGTAATTTATATACTAGTTCTAATGTAAAAACACAGTTATATATTGAACAGAGTTTACTTAGTGATGCTTTAAATTCCAAAATGAGAGACAATAATTTATCTTCATATGAGGAATGTGAAGATAAGGTTGAAGGGGAATTTTGTTATACATTTTATTTTAAAGATGCAACTATATACACTTTAACTGTATCAGAGTCTAAAATAACTTTTGATAATTTTGTATATAATTTAGATAATTATTCAAGAGCCGGTATTCCTGAAATAAGAACAGAAACGGTTATTGATTCAGATGTTGAATTAGAATCTAAAAAAATTTTAATAATAAAAATACCTGTTGAATGTGACCTATACCCTAGTATTGATTATGGTATTAATTTAATATACCAATATTTATAATTAAATATGTAAGTATTGAGGATATTATAGCCTGTTTTAATCTTGATAAAAAATATGGTATATACCTTATTTTTTTATTATCTATAATAGTAAATACTTGTGCATGTATACATAATCCTCCAAATGATATTATAAAACTAGAGATAATTGCTTTAATTTCTATACTTAAATTTGAAAGTGATAAGTATTTCAAACCCTGTGTTATTTCAAGTAAACCATAGACAAATTTATAATTCATATCTATAGATATTATATTATCTATAATGCATGTTATAATTATACAAGATGTAATTATCCCTAATATAAGAAGTAATGTATCTATAGTAGTTTTTATTGAATCTTTAAATATATTAATAAAATTTTTATTAATTTTTTTATGTATAAAACTTAAGTCATTTATATCCTCTTTCTTATTTAATAATCCTAATATTATACTAGATAAAAAGTGTGATATAAGTATAACTAAACCTATTTTCTTATTACCTAGAAAAGAAAGTCCAATAGTCCCTAATATAAATATAGGGTTAGTAAAATGACAAAAATTTAAGCATTTTTTAACATCGCTTAAAGTTATTAAGTTATTTGTATATAAATCGTTTATGTATTTGGCATTGCTTGGTGTTCCAGATAACATACTCATGATTAAAGCAAAACTACAGTTCTTGCTAACTTTAAATATTTTTACCATTATATTTTTAAATATATCGCTTAATTCTTCTATAAAATCATAATTAATAATAATATTAGATAGTATCATAAATGGTATTAATGAAGGGAATACATTATTAACACACACAGAAAAGGAGAATCTAATGTTTTCTATAATATCATATGAATTTGATAGTATTAATAAAATTAATAATGTGAATAGTAATAAATACATAATTTTTTTCATAGTACAATATATTCTAAAGTTTGACATTAATACGAAAACAAAGTATAATTAGTTAGGTGGCTTTATGGATAAAAAAAGAATTGTTATTATACTTATAATTATTTTAATGTTTTCTTTGGCAATAACAGGGTCTTATATATATTATAATGATAAGTATATAGTATATTTTGAAACAGGTACTAATGAGTCTATTATGCCTAAGTATGCTAGTAAAAATGATAAGATTAGTGCGCCAATAACTCCTACAAAAGATGGTTATGTATTTGTAGAATGGCAGTTAAATGGAAAAACTTATGATTTTAATGAAAAAATAACTTCAGATACTGTACTTACTGCTAAATGGTTAAAGGAAGATTATGTTACAATAAATTTTGTGACAAATTCTAATGATGTAATCGAAAGTAAAAAAGTACTAAAAGGTAATATCATAGATAAGTTACCAGTACCTAATAAAGATGGGTATGAATTTATCGGGTGGTATTATAATGATAAACTTTATGAATCTCAGGAAGTTTATAATGATTTAATTTTGACTGCGGAATATAAAAATGATAAAATAAATACTACCTATAAAGTAGGGGATATGGTTTTAATAACTGGAAAATATTCTAATACTTCTAAATTTAGTAGTGCGAAAAACAAAAAGGCAATTGGTTGGAAAAGAAAAATATTAGATATTATTGATAATGCAGAATTTCCATATGTCGTTGGAGACGACTCTGGTATAACCGGATTCTTTAAAGCCAGTTCTATAGAAATAGAAAATTAGGAGGTGTGGTATGAAGGATGCATCTAAAGATTTTTTAACTGACGAGGATTTTATAAAAAGTTTAGATAGTAAAAGAGATAATATAATTTCTTATAACGCATCAAGAAAAAATACTTTAAATTCAATAAAAAGTTTAAAAGAAGAATTACTTGCTGAAAAAGAAGAACTAAAAAAATTAAAGGCAAAATTAAGAAACTCAAAACGACTTTTAATTGATAACAAAATTTCGTTAAAAAAGACTCAAAAAGCTATTAGATTAGAAAGAAATTCCATAAATAAATTGAGTAAAAGATTTACTAGTGTAAACGATTCAAACTTAAATGTTAATGGAATTCAAAAAATAAAAAAATAAAAAACACTTCCATATATTGGAAGTATTTTTATATTAGTCTTATCTCATTTTCTGTATAAAAAGGTTTATTTTTATCTATTCTATCAAAAAATAATATTCCATTTAGATGGTCTATTTCATGTTGAAAGGCAATTGATAATTCTTCACGAGCTCTATACTTTATTTTGTTACCATCAACGTCAAAGCCTTCTACTGTAACTCTTGCATTTCTTAGGACATGTCCATCTACATCTCTATTTACACTTAAACATCCTTCACCAGCTTCAGCAGCAATCATTTCATTAGAATAACTAGTTATTTTTGGATTTACAACAACATAGTTATTAAATTTTCCTTCTTCATATTCGTGTACTATTACTATTATTCTTTCATTTATACCAAGCTGTGGGAATGCAAGTCCCATACCAGGTCTTAAGTTATATTTTTTTTCGTATTCTTCTATTTGACTGTATGTAAGCTCAGTGATTATTTGTTTTATTATTTTTTTATATTCATCTGATAGAGGTAATTTTGCATCTACACTTATTTTTCTTAAATGCTTATCTTTTTCATCTAATATATTTAATTTTTTAAACATAATCTCACTTCCGACAAGTATTATAGCACAAAAAAAGATAAAAGGGAAATCCCTTTATCTTCCTCCATCAAAAGCTCTAGCGCCAATAACAATAACTAATAATATAAATAATACTAGTATTATTGCTGCGCCGTATCCAGCACCAGAACCGTATCCTCCTTGGTTACCGCATCCACCACAAGGGTATCCACCGTATCCTTGGTATCCACCATAGTAATACATAGTTACCTCCAATCTAGTCAATATATATATATTACTTTTTTGTTTTTTTGCTAATTAAAAATACCCATACTTGTTAATTTTTTGCTTTTATGATATTATATAAAAAGAGTAGGTGAGAATAATGTTTAAGAAAGCTATAAGAACTTTTAGAGATATGGATAAAGTCCTACTTTTTACAGTTTTAATTTTAATTATATTTGGCTCATTAAATATTGTAACTGCTTCATCGAGAGAGGCTGTTGTAAATGCTGAGGCAAATTTGTTTTATTACTTTTTTAAACACATGGTAATTCTTGCTATTAGTTTTATAAGCTTTTTGATTGTAATAACTATTCCTACTAAAGACTATAAAAAATGGCTACCTTTATTATACATTGCTGTAATAGGGATGAATCTTTATTTAATTTTAAAAGGTGTTGCTACTAGAGGGGCAAACAACTGGATTAATCTTAAATTTATGAAAGTACAACCTAGTGAATTTGCAAAGCCAATTTTAATTTTAACAATGGGAACTCTTTTTGAAATATATTATAGTAGATTAAAAAATCAAAAGCAAAAGCACGATATTATTATTTGGAAAATAATAGGTTTTGCTTTAATATTTCCAATTCTTGTTTTTTTAGAGAAAGATTTAGGGACAGCCATTATATTGTTTGGTATATTTGCTATATTATTTATATTTAGTCCAATATCTTCAAAAGAAAAGATTAAAGCAGGTTTTATTTCTATATGTATACTTTGTGTCTTAGTACTTGTTAGACTTTCAATATCTGGATATATTTTATCTGATACTCAAGAATCAAGATTGAATAATTTTTTTAATCCGTGTTCTAAATACGAAGGAACGGGATATCAAGTTTGTAATGCATTTATAGCTATAAATAATGGTGGGCTTACAGGGGTAGGAATAGGTAAAAGTACTCAAAAATATTCTTATATCCCAGAACCTCATACTGATATGGTGTTTGCAATTATAGCAGAAGAAAATGGAGTTTTAATTTGTTCTTTAATTTTCTTAGCCTATATTGTTATAATATATAGAATTTTGAAATTATCTATGAGAACAAAAAAGATAAGCAATAAGTATATCTGCTTAGGAACAGCTACGTATATATTCTTACATATATTTATTAATCTTGGCGGTCTGTTTGGTATAATTCCACTTACTGGTGTACCTCTTCCATTTCTATCATATGGTGGTAGTTTTACTCTTTCTTTAATTACAACTTTAGGTATTATACAAAAAATACATATAGAAGCAAAAAATGAAAAAATAAACGTAAAATAAACTAGTAAGTTTTAAACAATTACTAGTTTTTATGTTTTATTTATTATATAATATTTATGGTGGTTATATGTCAGTAATAAAGTTAATGGATGAGATATTATCAAATAAAATAGCTGCAGGTGAAGTAGTTGAGAGGTGTTCATCTGTTGTAAAAGAGTTAGTAGAAAACAGTATAGATGCTAAAAGCGATGAGATTAAAGTAGATTTAATAGAATCTGGAATTAAAGAAATAAAGATAACTGATAATGGATGTGGTATGGATAAAAGTGATGCTGTTATGGCATTTAATAGACATGCGACAAGTAAAATAATTGATGAGGATGATTTGTACCACATACATACCTTAGGTTTTAGAGGTGAAGCTTTAGCATCCATTGCATCTGTTTCTAAAGTAGATTTATATACATCTTTAGGAGATGTTGGAACTCATGTAAGAATAGAGGGCGGTAAAGTAATCGAGGTAGATAATACTGATGCAAGACGCGGTACTATAATAAGTGTTAAAGAGTTGTTTTATAATACTCCAGCCCGTTTAAAACACTTAAAAAGTTTATATACTGAACTATCTAATATAATGGATTATATGAATAAAATAGCCTTATCACATCCAGATATTAGATTTATAGTAACAAATGATTCTAAAGAGTTACTTAGAACTGATGGAAGTGGTAATCTACTTAAATGTATTAAAAATATATATGGTATAAATATTGCTAAGAAAATGATTGAAATTAATAATGAAAATAGCGATTATAAAATAGAGGGATTCATTAGTTTACCTGAGGTTTATAGAACGAGTAGAAACAATATTATAACTATAGTAAACGGTAGAATAGTTAGAAATACTGAACTAAATAGAACAATAAATGATTCGTACCACTCTTATAAACCTGATAATTACTATCCAATAGTGGTTTTAAATATAAGTGTGGATACAACACTAGTAGATGTTAATATTCACCCAACTAAGATGGATATAAAGTTTGGTAATATGGAAGATTTACTAGAACTTGTTAGTACTACTATAAAAGATGCGATAAATAAAAAAACATTGATACCTCATATAGAAGAGAAACCTACATATGTAAAGAGTAGTTACGAAGAGATTAAGCTTGATTTTGATACACCAACTGTGAGTGAGACTAACGAAGAATATGTTATAAATACTGATTTTGTACCTGAAGAAGTAGAGGTGCACGAAGATGTAAAAGAGGATACCTCAACTATGCCTTTAATGTATCCAATAGGTTCAGTATTTGGAACATATATAATATGTCAAAACGAACAAGGAATGTATATAATAGACCAACACGCTGCAAAAGAGCGTATCAATTATGAAATGGTTAAAAATAAACTAGCTCAAAAACTAAAAGAAAACATGCCTATGATGTTTCCGTTAACCTTAGAATATACGACTTCAGAATACATAATATTAAAAGAGAATTTAGACTTTTTAAGAGAACTTAATTTTGATATAGAAGAGTTTGGTATAAACTCAGTAATCGTTAAAGCGCACCCGGTCTGGCTTCCAGTTGGTAACGAGGATAATGCTATAAAGAAAATTATTGAACTTGTTATAAATAAAGAAAAGAACTTTGATTTAGATAAGTTTAACGACCATTTAGCAGCAACTATGGCGTGTAAAATGTCAATTAAAGCAAACACAGCAATCACTTTAAAAGAGATGGAAAACTTAATAGATGATTTAAGAAAATGCGATAATCCATTTAACTGCCCACATGGTAGACCAACTACGATATACTATTCTATAAGTGATTTAGAGAAGATGTTTAAAAGAAGTGGTTTCTAATTTTGACAATTTATAAAAATGTGTTAGAATAATTAATCGGTGATTTCATGACTTTAAATGAATACAGAAAGATTTTAAAAAATGAAGTAATTAATTATAGAAGTGACATTAAAATACCTTCTAATGTTACATTTGGAATTGAAATAGAATATGAGAATGTCGTTAAAGATACTATATCGTATTTTCTAAAAGAAATAGAGTATTACAATCCAAAATTTACAGGCTGGATTAATGAACAAGAACCTGATATATCCGAATATAATAAAGATGGTGATGTTATTAATGGAGAGATTTCTTCTCCAATATTAAAAAACAATTTAAAAACATGGAAAGAATTAAAAATAGTTCTAGAGTTGTTAGATAGAAATAGCGCGATTACAACTGAAAAATGTGGTGGGCATGTAAATATAGGTGCGCAGATATTTGAAGGTAATGTCAATTATTTCAGAAATTTCATTTTACTTTGGACATTATATAATAAAGAAATATATATGTTTTCAAGTGGGGAATATTCTAAAGTAAGACCTGATTTAAACTCAATTATAAAAACGACAGCAAGTTTATTTAAGAAAAATATTGGTAAAATTTTAATTTCTAGTGATAACTTTATTTACTATTTGAGTAATATCTTAAAAATCGTACCAAATAAAAGTTACGATATACATTTAAGTGATATAGTAAGTACAAAATATAGACCAAATAATGTTATAGAATTTAGAGTACCAAATGGAACACTTAAAGAAGAAATTTGGCAAAACTACATAAACTTCTTTGTTAAATTTATACTCGCTTGTAAAAACGATTTAGATATAGAAAAAATTCTATATAAAATAAAGAATGATGAACACTCACTAATAGAACTTTCTGATTTTGTATTTAGTGATGATACAGATAAAGAAAATTTTTTAATACAAGCACTTAAAACAAATAAAATATATAAAAAGGAATTACCTCGTCATTTACACTCTTAATTCCTTTTTATTTATATTATTTATTGTAATTGAATATAATTATGGTATAATTAGAGTAGGTGATTGAATGAAAGTCATAATAAGTGCGGGAGGTACAGGAGGGCATATTTATCCTGCTCTTGCTATTATAAATAAGATAAAAGAAGTAGAACCTAAATCAGAATTTTTATATATAGGCACACATAATAGAATGGAAAACGATATAGTACCTAAAAAAGGTATTCCTTTTAAACCTATAGAAATATATGGATTTAATAGACACAACTTACTTAAAAACTTTAAAACTATTAAGTGTTTGATTAAAGCAAAAAAAGAATGCGTAAAAATAATAAAAGAGTTTAAACCTGATATAGTTATAGGTGTTGGTGGATATGTTACAGTTCCGGTTATAATGGCTGCTCATAAACTTAAAATTAAAACATTTATACACGAACAAAATAGTGTTGCTGGAAAGGCAAACATAACACTTTCAAAATACGCAGATTTAATAGGGGTATCATTTAAAAGCAGTATGAAAGATTTTTCAAGTGAAAAGGTCATATTTACAGGTAATCCTTGTGGGGAAGATGCACTTAAAACTAGTGTAGCAGATAAAAAAGAATTTAAACTATCTATAAATAAAAAACTAGTATTATTTGTAATGGGCTCACTAGGAGCATCTAAAGTAAACGAATTTTTAGTTAAATGTATGCCTAAATTTAAAAATAAGGACTATGAAATACTATATGTAACTGGAAATAGTGATTATGATAGTATTATTAAAAATAAATTTTCAAGTAATGTTAAAGTAGTTCCATATGTAGATACACTATCAAGAGTAATGAAAGTAACAGATTTAATAGTAACACGCGCAGGAGCGTCAACTCTAAGTGAGATAATTGCCTTAGATTTACCTTCAATACTAATTCCAAGTCCATATGTACCAAACAATCATCAATATAAAAATGCACTTGACCTTGTAAATAACAATGCCGCACTTTTACTTGAAGAAAAGGATTTAGACGAAAAAAAATTAGTTAGTATGATAGATAGTGTGATTAATGATGACAAGAAACTAAAAGATATGAAAAGTAACCTTAAATCATTAAAAGTAAATGACAGTGCGAAAATAATATACGATAATATTAAAAAATTAATAGACAGGAAGTAATTATGAATATAATTAAAAATATTAAAAGTTTAAATGTAGGTAGGGTAGATAGCAATTACTATCTAAAAGACCATACTACCTATAAAGTTGGGGGTAAGGCTATATGTGCGGTATCTCCTGAAGATGAGAAAAAACTTATAGACTTACTTATATATTTAAAAGAGAATAATATAAAATATAAAGTACTAGGTAATGGCTCTAATGTTATATTTAACAGTTCTAACTACGATGGGGTAATAATTAAACTAGATAACTTTAATAGTCTAAAAATAATTAATAATAAAATTATTGTAGGTGCGGGATACCCATTAAATAAACTTGCAATAAGAGTATCAAGACTAGGTCTTACTGGGCTTGAGTTTGCAACAGGTATA